>JBAZEQ010000058.1:0-11392 GCA_041653855.1 Ignavibacteria bacterium
TATTTTAGATTATAAAAAACAACAAATATATTATATAAATAAATTAAGGAGAAAAATTAATTGGCTAAATTTAAAGTAAAAGATTTAAAACTTGCAAAGCAAGGCGAAATGAAAATCCAATGGGCAGAATCAAGAATGCCGGTTCTTGCAGCTTTAAGAGCAAAATATAAAAAGACAAAACCTTTTAAAGGTTTTAAAATTGCAGGCTGTCTTCACGTTACAAAAGAAACTGCAGTTCTTATTAAAACTTTCAGAGATGCAGGTGCGGAGTTATCCTGGAGTGGATGCAATCCTCTTTCAACTCAGGATGATGTTGCGGCGGCATTGGCAAAAGACGGTATCTCGATTTATGCATGGCACGGAATGAATACAAAAGAATTTTACTGGTGTATCGATAGAACGCTCGATTTCAAACCACATTTGACCTTAGATGATGGTGCGGATTTAATTTTCACGGTTCATAATAAATATAAAAATTTAATTCCAACTATTATCGGTGGAACGGAAGAAACAACTACAGGTGTTCACCGTTTAAGAAAAATGGCTGAAAAGGGCGCTTTGAAATATCCTGTGTTTGCCGTAAACGATATGATAACAAAATGGGATTTCGATAATGTATATGGAACAGGTCAATCTTCAATCGATGGTATTTTAAGAGCTACATCGGTTTTAGTTGCAGGAAAGAATTTCGTTGTAGCCGGTTACGGACATTGCGGAAGCGGTGTTGCAAACAGGACAAAGGGACTTGGTGCAAATGTTATTATCACAGAAGTAAAACCAACAGCCGCATTAAAAGGCACACTTGAAGGTCACGAAGTTATGAAAATGGACGATGCCGCAAAGGTAGGGGATATTTTTATCACTGCAACCGGTGTAAAAGACGTAATTGTAGGCAAACATTTCTTAAATATGAAAGATGGTGCTATTATTTGTAACACAGGTCATTATGATTGCGAAATAAATTTAGTCGAACTCGAAAAGATTAAAAAATCGAAAAGAACAATCAGACCGAATTGCGAAGAATACGTTTTGAAAAACGGAAAGAAAATTTATATACTTGCACAGGGAAGACTTGTTAATTTATCAGCGGCAGAAGGACATCCATCCGAAGTAATGGATATGAGCTTTGCGAACCAGTTTAATGCACAATTAGCATTGGTTAATATGTATAAATCCGGAAAGAAATATACAATCGACGTTCATAAATTACCCGATGAGATGGACCAGGAAATAGCAGGAGTAAAACTCGCTACAATGGGCATAAAAATAGATAAACTGACAAAAGAACAGATATTTTATAACGACGATTTCTCCGCCGGAACGTAATTCAATGTACAAGTTGCAAATGTACAATGTACAATATTTAATGTACAATTAAAAACTCAAGTTATCTTTTATTTATAAATTATTTAATATTAAAAATATGAATGATTTTGAGAAGGATAATATAATTAAGGTTAAGAGTTATAAGTTTGCTTTAAGAATAATAAAATTGTACAAGTATTTAGTAGAAGAAAAGAAGGAATATGTTCTTTCAAGGCAATTGCTGAGAAGCGGGACATCGATAGGAGCAAATGTTGAGGAGGCTATTGGCGGAATTTCTAAAAAGGATTTTATAAACAAGATTTATATAGTTTATAAAGAGGCGAGGGAGACACGTTATTGGATAAATTTATTAAAAGATTCTGATTACTTTACCGATAAAGCATCAGAATCGCTACTTAATGATTGCGAAGAAATAATAAAATTATCCGGAAAGATTATATCAAGTTCTAAGAAATCAGTACCAAGTACTGAAAAATCAGTGTAATTTTCCGGTTAAAATGTAGCCTTTTGAAATTTATTGTGTTTTTGAATTTATTGTGTTTTTGAATTTATTGTGTTTTTGAATTTATTGTGTTTTTGAATTTATTTTATTGTTTTGTAATTGTAAATTATAAAAATATTTTCAGTGCGATTTTTTAATTGTACATTGTACATTGAAAATTGGTCATTGAATATGCTAGCGTAGCTCAGTTGGTAGAGCAGCTGATTCGTAATCAGCAGGTCACGAGTTCAAGTCTCGTCGCTAGCTCAAAAAAAATAGGGAGTCATTAAAACTCTCTTTTTTTTATCCAAACAATATTTGTTATCCTTAATACTCCGTTGTTAATTGAGTAATAACGGGTAATATATAAATAGCTCCGTATAAAATAGCCAGATAGGGAAGTAATGCAGGGCGTTTATATGCCGCTATTCCGAACATAAGTGTATAGGGTAAATACATCAAAGCTCTGAAAAAAATAAATTTAGCATCAAATACAAGCGGTAGTGTGCAGTTTTGAATTGAAAGAAATATTACAGGTAATAAAATCGCAATCCAATTTCGTTGTAACTTATTTTTCAATCGGGGCATTATATAACCAAAATAAGTTGGAATGTCTGCAAAGCACATCGTAACGGGAAATGCGAATAGTAAAAAATATATAATAATATTTGGAATAGGTTGAAATAATACCTGATGATAGTAAGTTGTATTCCCCCATAAAAAAGAACTGAAAGACAAGCTGGGAATTAGAATTATCGGAACACTAATTAATAAAAGCCCAAGAGTGATTAATAAATCAATGCCCCATTTGTTCTTAGAAAATTGAAACAAATAGAAATATTTTATTCCTTCCTTTTTAAGTAGAATATTTAGCAAGATTATCGAAACAAAATTTGCAAATGTAGCGGTAAGTAACCAGTATTTTTCGGATTCCTTCCACGAGGACAAAATCAAAGCAATTAACAACTGGAAAAAAACAAAAAGCAATAGACGACTTAAAAGAATAAAAATTAAACTTTTTGAGTTTATTGCATTTGAATTGTTTTCCATTTTATACTTTTATGTATATTTTTAAAACCGTTCTCAATGTCTCGTTGGATACGAAATTGTACATCTATAATTTAACATCAATCATTTAACATCAATCATTTAACATCAATCATTTAACATTTATCATTTAACATCAATCATTTAACATTTATCATTTAACATTTATCATTTAACATCTAACATTTATTTCAGTCCTCTTTTCTTTAACAACGGCTCTATCGACGGTTCGGCTCCTCTGAATTTTTTATATAACACCATCGGTTCTTCTGTATTACCTCTTTCAAGTATATTTTTTCTGAAAGATTCTGCGGTAGCTTTATCGAAAATTCCTTTTTGCTTAAATAGTTCGAATGCATCTGCATCTAAAACTTCCGCCCAGATGTAACTATAATAACCCGCAGTATAACCCGAATTGAAAATATGATTGAAATATGTGCTTTTATATCTCGAAATAATTTCCGGTATTAATCCGTATTTATCTACAAGAATATTTTTTTCAAATTCCATTGGTGATACAGTCAGGTCTTTTGTTAAAGTATGATATTCCATATCGAGAATTGATGCGGCAAGGTATTCCGTGGTTGCAAATCCCTGTCCGTATTGAGAACTTTTATCGAGTTTCTCGATTAAATCTTTCGGAATCACTTCACCTGTTTTATAATGTCTTGCATATACTTCAAGCATTTCCGGTTCATCTACCCAATTCTCGTTTATTTGAGAGGGGAGTTCTACAAAATCTCTCGCAACACTTGTTCCCGATAAACTTTTATAAGTACATTTGGAAAGGAATCCGTGAAGTGCATGTCCGAATTCGTGGAATAAAGTCTCTACTTCATCGTATGTAAGCAGTGCAGGTAAGTCTCCCGCAGGTCTTGAGAAATTACAAACATTTGTAATAATAGGGTAAATATTTTTTCCGTCTTTGGAAATATATTGGTCTCTATAATTATTCATCCACGCTCCGCCTCGCTTTCCGGCTCTCGGATGTAAATCCTGGTAATAAATTCCGATATGGCTATCGTCGCCGTCAAGTACTTCAAAAACCTGGACTTCATCGTTATACTTAGGCATATTATCGAGTTTTTTGAAATTCAATCCGTACAGTCTATTCGCAAGATAAAATATTCCTTTTTTTACATTCTCAAGTTCGAAATATGGCTTTAGCATTTCTTCATCAAGGTCGTACTTTTCTTTTTTCAATTTTTCAGAATAGTATCTCCAGTCCCACGGTTGAAGTTTAAAATTTCCACCTTCTTTATCAATCAATGTCTGAAGTTCCATCTCTTCCTTTTTTGCTACATCTAATGCAGGTTTCCAGAGTTTATTAAGAAAATCAAAAACGTTTTCAGGCTTTTTTGCCATACAGTCATCGAGTATAAAATTTGCAGTAGTGTTAAAACCAAGTAATTTTGCACTCTCTAATTTTAAATTTAAAATTTTAACAATTATTTCTTTGTTGTCATTTTCATTATCATTATTTCCTCTGAGGCTATATGCTATCCAGATTTTTTCTCTTAAATCTCTTTTATCCGAATATTGAAGAAAGGGAATCAGGCTCGGATTTTGTAAAGTGAAAACCCATTTTCCTTCCATTCCGCTTTCTTTGCCTGCTTCGTATGCTCCGCTAATTACAGATTCAGGTAATCCGGATAAATCCTTTTTATCTTCAATAATTAATTTAAACCCGTTTGTTTCGGCAAGTAGATTTTCACCGAACTTAAGCTTTAGTACTGATAAATCTTTATTTATTTCTCTTAATCTTGCTTTCTTTGTATCATCTAAATTAGAGCCTCCTCTTACAAATTTTTTATAAATCTCTTCTATTAATCTGATTTGTTCTGGATTAGTAAAAGATTCTCTTTTTTCATAAATTAATTTTATTCTTGCAAAGAGTTTATCGTTTAATAGTATATTATCGTTATGAGCTGAAATTTCGGGTGCGATTTCAGATGCGATTTTTTGAAGTTCAGGATTTGTGTTTGCTGATAATAGATTATAAAAAACCCCGCTTACTTCGGAAATCAAATAATCACTGTATTCATAAGCTAATATAGTATTTTCGAAATTAGGATATTCCGGATTATTAGCAATCGATTCAATAATTTCTGCTTGTTGTTTAATACCTTCTCTAAATGCAGGAATTAAATGTTCGTTTTTGATTAAATCAAAAGGTGGAACATTAAATGGTGTATCGTATTCTTTAAGTAATGGATTTGTCTGCGAAAATAAAATTGTGTGCATAGATATTAAAAATGTGAGAGTAAAAATGATTTTTTTCATTATTTTACAGTGTTAATTTTTTATTATTTTACAAATTAATTCTTTTCTACAATTATTCAAATGGATTTATTAAACCGCAATATTGAAAAATGTAATTGCATATGCTTGTATGTCTATGAATGAATTGCTTGAGATTAATAAAAATATTTTAACAAAATATCGGTATTTATTTTAATGTATTAAAAACTTATTTTCAATTAGCAAGTTTCATTTTATACGATTAAATACATTATGATAATTTGCAATACTCATCAAAATAAGAAATATTATTTACTTCTCGAAGCAGTAGTACCAGTTTTTATTGGAGCATTGATTTATATTTTATTCCGTACAGATTCATTGCAGATGTATCGCTGGTTTGAATATCTCAAAATATCCGGTTTCATATATTCTTTCAGGGATTCTGTAAATATTTTTCCTGAAGGGTATTTCAAAATACTAATAAACACTATACCAAACGGTCTATGGGCGTTTTCATATTCGGCTTTTTTACTTGTAATCTGGAAAAATGAAATTACTTCACATAATTATTACTATTTTATTTTCATTCCCATAATTGCCGTTATGTCTGAATTTATGCAACTCTTTGGAATTGTGAGCGGGACTTTCGATATTTTGGATGTAATCTCATATGCGTTTGGTTCTATACTTCCCTTTGCTATTCATTATCAAAAAATTAAAATAAATATCAGATGAAAAATTACAAACACGTATTGTCTTTTTTATTAATTGCATTTTTCATTTTTCTTGCTTTTGGGAGTTTATTTGAAGATAAAAACGAGAAAAAGACTTACAAACCTGACAGCGATGGTGTAATAAAGATATCCGCTAAGAACCTTTACAAGGAATATATGGATAATCCCGTGGCGGCAGACGAAAAATTTAAAGGAAAGATATTGAAAGTAAATGGAACTGTTAGTACAATTGATAAAGGAACTGATGGAAAAATCTGCGTTATGCTGGAAACAGGCGAATTGATAGGCTATATATTTTGTTATTTTCCCGATTCGGAATCAAAAGATGTTGCAAATATTGAAAAAGGAAATTACAAAACAATAAAAGGAAAATGCACAGGAAAATTAGTTGGAGTTGTTCTTGAAAATTGTGAAGTTTATTAAGATTTTTTATTTCAGTTACATTTGCAAGAAATTACTTGAAAATTGTAAATAATTAAGAATTGTCTAAATCATTATGTGAATTTATTATTTTTGCTTTTCCAATAAATCTATTATTAGTTTGTTCAATTCTCGGAATTTAAATGGCTTAGCAATATAATCTGTACAACCGCTCTCAAGGAATTTATTTTTATCTCCATTCATAGCATATGCTGTTACTGCTATAATTGGAATTTCTGCGTATTCCCGGATTTTTCTTATTTTCTTAACAGTTTCAATTCCATCTATTCCTCTTAATCCGATATCCATAATAATAACATCATATTTTTTATTTGCGACCATTTCTAGGGCGTTTTCACCATATTCCGTAAAATCCATTTCACAAATGTTTCGTAAAGCAAATTCAATAGCCAATCTACTATTCTCATCATCTTCCACGATTAACAATTTATTTTCTTTTATATCTTTAGAAATTTCTTTTTCCTGTTCGATATTATTTATTCCAATATTTTCTTTTACAAAATCGGCGGTAGTTGGGAATTTAATTATGAAGGTAGAACCTATACCTACTTCGCTTATAACACTTATAGTGCCGTTCATCAGCTCAACATACTTTTTTGCCAGTGTTAAGCCAAGACCGGTTCCTTCGAATTCTCTGCTGTATCCTTTACTGGCTTGTCTGAATGGTTCGAAAATAATTTCCCTTAAATTTTTAGGAATACCTATTCCCGTGTCAATTACTTTTATAACAGCATATTCTACACCTTTTTCCTGTTCCCGTTTCGCTGTAATACATACTGAACCCTTATCAGTATAGATTATCGAATTCTTTATCAGATTTGATAATACTTGCTCTGCCAACTGTTCATCTAATATAGCAAAAATATTTTCATCGATATCCGTTTTCATTTCAAGATTTTTATCTTTTGCCAATATTTCGAATAGTATAGCAGACTCTACAACTATAGAAGATAAATTTGTTTTTGTCATTTTTACGTCTATTCTATCGACCTCTATTCTCGATAAATCCAAAATTAAGTTTAGCGTATTCATAAGTCGCTGACCGCCTTTCAATATTACTTCTGCCATATGCTTATTTTCTTCATCGTTTAATGAATCATATAATATTTCCGCAAAACCAAGAATACCCGTCATTGGCGTACGAAGTTCGTGACTCATATTTGCCAGGAAATTTGTTTTTAATTTATTTGCTTCTTCTGCTTTTTCTTTAGACAGCTTAAGACCTTCTTCATATCTCTTTCTTTCGGTAATCTCGTGTACGGTAGCAAGAACCATATTCTTACCACCAATAAAAATTATATTCAAATTTAGTTCTACTTCTATCAGGTCTCCGTTCTTTTTCTTTGCCTGCCATTCGAAATTCTTCGAACCCTCTTGAAATAGATTTTTAATTAAGGGTACGAATTTATCTCTCGATGCGATACCGTCTTTTTGATATTCAGGTGAAAAATATAGAGGGGATTTATACATCAATTCTTCCTTAGTAAAACCCAACATATCCGTTGTTCTTTGGTTAAAGTCTATCAGTTTATCACCATCCAATAAAACAATTGCATCTTTCGCATTATCAAATACTTTTCTGAATTTTGTTTCCGATTCTTTCAGTATTATTTCAATCTTTTTACGTTCGGTGATATCCCGAATAATAGCTCCAATTCCAGTTTTACCGTATTTAAGTTGTATGGGAAACTTTGTAGTCTCATATATTCTTTCTCTTACATTTTCTTCGGATACATTTACATTTCTTTTTTCGAGAGTTTGTAAATCCGATTCTTTACAAAAATCAGCACTCTGTTTATCCATTAAATCGTAGTCGGTTTTATTAATAAGCTCTTCACGAGTTTTACCGAAAAATTTCAGAGTGGATTCGTTTGCAACAATGTATTTGAAGTTTTCATCTTTTACGAACATCAGGTCGTTATTCGTGTTGATAAATGCATTATATCTTTCTTCGTTTTCCATTAACGCTTGTTCCGAAAGTATTCTTTCGTTCATATCAATCCAGAGCCCAATTGCTTCTTCCGGTTTTCCGTTTTCATCATATGTCATCACGAGGTAATCGGAGAACCAGCGGTATGAACCGTCAGCACACAACCAGCGGTAATCTGCACGACTTGAACCTTTCTCAAAAACCATCTCATATTCTGTAATTGCTTTTTTGTAATCTTCCGGATGTATATTTTTGGACCAGAACGAAGAATCATTAGTAAACTTGTCTGGTTTATAACCTGTAAGATTTGTAACCTGGTCGCTAATCCAGGTGGTAGCAAGCGAAGAATCTGTTTTTGAAGTATAAAATGCTACTGGTAGAGATTTAAGTATTAATGAATGCTGCTGTTCGTTTCTTCTTAGTTCTTCCTCTGCATATTTACGCTCGGTGATATCGTGGCAAATCCCTTCATGTATAATAACTTTTCCTTCATCATCTTTAATATATCTGGAATAATCTTCTAACCATATTACTTTACCGTCTTTCCTTCGCAGTCTATAAACTTCATAATCATCGATAAATTCCGAATTACGTTGAGTGCCCGGTAAACGCTCTTCAGGGGCAATATATAAATCTTTTGGAATATTTACCTTCATCAATTCTTCTTTGCTGTCATAACCAAGCATTTTAACAAGAGCCATATTTACATCGATAAAATAACCTTCTGAAGTTGTTCTGTAAAACCCTTCAGGCATTGTTTCTATCAAATTCCTGTATTTATTTTCACTTTTACGTAATAATTCTTCGGATATTTTTCGTTCCGTAATATCGGTGATTGTTCCTACATAGCAAATAATGTTACCATCACTATCCTTTTCAGGGTTAGCCTGACCAATTACCCAAACGATACTGCCGTCTTTTTTTAAAAATCTATATTCTGCTCTTGAGATGTTTCCATCCTTTACTTTTTTCTTCCACCCGGAAATTAATGATTCTCTGTCTTCAGGATGGACTGAATTAATCCAACCATTACCTAAGGCTTTATCTGCTCTCATTCCGGATATTTCAGACCATCGGGGATTTATATATGTTGTTACACCATTTGCATCTGTGTGGAATATACCAACAGGAGAATTTTCAGCAAGGATATGGTAACGACTTTTGCTTTCAAGCAGAGCTTCCTTTGTTCCTTTTCTATCTCTAATATCTCTAATGATACTCTGTATTAATTTTTTGTTCTTTAATTTGATTGTCGAAGAGCTTACTTCTACTGGAAATGTTTGACCCGATTTATTTATGTGAATAGTTTCAAATTTCAATGTACCTTTAGAAATCATTTTTTTAAACTGACGATTAGCAACCTCTTTCTCTTCCGGTAAACGTAAATCGAATACTTTAAGCTTTCTAAATTCTTCGAAGGTGTATTTGTATATTTCTATAGCGCGGTTATTTATATCAATTATATTTGCTTTTGTATCAAGTAGTAATATTATATCATTTGCTTTTTTAAAGAAATCGTAATAATGAATTTGCTCAACATCATTATTGGTATTGCTTTGTTTTATATGATGTGATTTTTTTTGGATTTTATCCATATTATTTTAAATATCTGTTGTAAATATTTTTTAATTTTATAAAACTATTATAGTAAAAGTATAGTCAGACAAGAAAAAGAAATGGAAAATCAAACATTTTAGAAATTAAAAAACAATATTTACAGTAGGGTTGGAATTCTATTTATTATTAATTTCTCTATATCTAATAATCCAATAATGAATAATTTACTTATTTTTTGAGTTAAAAGCAAACTATAACTCAGGTTTATTTGAATATGAAATATTAATATATAATGTTATTTTATTACAAAATAGTCTATTATAATCATATTTCAGGAGAATTATATGAATTTTAAAGTTTTATTGTTTGCTATAATTGTAATTGTATTTTTTAACGTATGTGCAAAAGCACAGAAGGTATATTCGGTTAATTATGAAAGTTTGGCGGATGTTAAGGTTTATGTCGTGAGCTATGAAAGTCAGGCAGATTTATGCGTTTATAAAGTAAATTATGAGAGTCAAGCCGGGAATAATAACGGAAAATGGTATTTTGTAAATTACGAAAGTCAGTCACAAAAAAAAATATATTTTGTGGATTATGAGAGCCGGGCAGACCTTAAGATATTTTTTGTGGACTATGAAAGCCAGTCCGGGTGGAAAAATAAATCAAAGTTTTATTTAATGGAGTAATATATCACTCGTATTAGACTAAATGAATAGGTAAGGTTTGTATGCATAAATTAATTATACCTATCCTGTGAAACATAAACAGTTTTATAACGTAAGTTTTAGTATAAAAATTATGTTATAATATATATTAACACTAAAACTTATAAGCATGAAGGGTATGAATTTACTAAGAAATAAGATTTACATTTTAATATTTATTATTACTTCTTTCTTCCTTTCAAAAGTTACCCCTCAGGAAAATTTATTTATTGAATATGATAAAATCGATGATTATAATATAAATACTGAAATCACAGAAAATTATATTAGCACTCCGGATTCAATCGAACATAAAAAATTTGTAGATACTCTTTCATCAGGTCAGAATGTTAAATACTTATCAAATACATTCAAATCATTTTCAATAAACCGATATGATAATACAAATATTAAAATTGATGGTGATTTAAACGAAACGGTATGGAATAAGGCTTCGAGATTCGCAAATTATTGTGAGATAAGTCCGGGTGAAAATACTAAACCCCAGGTTGAAACTGAAGTAATGATGTATTACGATGATGATAATCTGTATTTTGGTTTTATTTGTTACGAAAATGATATTTCAAAATTAAGGAAGACATTATGCGAAAGAGATAAAATGTTTAGCGATGATTTTTGCGGATTTTTTCTCGATACATATAACGAAGGAAGACAGGCATATGAGCTTTTTGTTAATCCATATGGTATTCAGGGAGATTTAATGTGGAATACACCGGGAAATGAAGATGATACATTCGATATGATTTGGTATTCGGAGGCAAAAGTATATAAGGATAAATGGACTATTGAAATTGCAATTCCTTTTAAAAGTATTAGGTTTCCTAATAAAAAAGTTCAGGATTGGCAAATTCAATTTCTCCGTATTCGACCCAGAGAAAACCGATATCAGTACTCTTTAATGCCT
>JBAZEQ010000059.1:0-11203 GCA_041653855.1 Ignavibacteria bacterium
ATTCCATTAATAATTATAGAAGTAGGCGAAGGCACTTCAATTTTCACTTCACTTGGTGCTACAAAAACGATAGGATGAGAATATCCTAACAATAAAACAAGTTTATCACCTTTTAACTCAGCTTTATAACCAATACCGACCAATTCAAGTTTCTTAGAATACCCCTGAGTAACACCTAAGACCAAGTTATTAAGCAATGCTCTGTATAATCCGTGAAGGGATTTATTTTTTTTATAATCATTAATCCTGGTAAAAATCACTTCATTATCTTTAACATCGACATTAATTCCACCTGTAATAGCCATACTCAAAGTGCCTTTAGGTCCCTTAACCTCGATTACATCATCATGTTTTTTTATTTGAACACCGTTAATAATCTCAACTGGTTTTTTACCAATTCTGCTCATATATATTTTTAAATTTTCTTTATTATATAAAATTTACCAAATTGAACAAATAACTTCTCCGCCAATTTGAAGCTTCCTTGCTTCTTTTTCAGTCATTAAACCTTTAGAAGTTGATACGACTGCAATACCCAGACCATTACGAACTCTTGGAAGTTTTTCAAACCTAACATATCGCCTTATCCCCGGTTTACTAATTCTTCGTAGACCTTCAATAACATTTATACCATTATTATACTTAAGTTTAATAGATAAATATTTTTTACTATCAATCTCAATAATCGAATAATCATTGATATAACTTGTTTTTTTCATTATTTCGGCGATACCAACTTTCATTTTCGATACCGGAATATCAACAGTCTTCTTCTCTGCTTTAATAGCATTCCTCACTCTTGTTAAAAAATCCGCAATTGGGTCTGTCATAGACATAAATTAAATTCTCCTGTTTATTTTTTTACCAGCTTGATTTAACGATCCCGGGAATTTTTCCCTGTAAAGCTAATTCCCTGAAAACTAATCTCGAAACACCAAACTTTCTATAATAGCTTCTTGCTCTTCCTGTTACCTGACATCTATTATGCAATCTAGTTGCACTACTATCGCGTGGAAGTTTAGCAAGTGCCGCATAATCGCCCTTATCTTTAAGTTCTTTTCTAATCTCAGCATATTTTTTAACAATAGATTCTCTTCTATTTTGCTTTGCTATTAATGATTTTTTGGCCATTCTTTATTTATTGAAATTAAAAATTTTATTTTGTAAAAGGCATTCCGAAATTTTTCAAAAGTGCATAAGCTTCTTCATCAGTTTTTGCAGTAGTTGCGAAAGTAATATCAAGTCCACTAATTCTTTGAACATTATCAACATTTATTTCGGGAAAAATAATTTGTTCTTTAATACCTATAGTATAATTACCTCTTCCATCAAAGCTCTTATCAGATAATCCTCTAAAATCCCTGATTCTTGGAATTGCAATATTTACTAATCTATCGAGGAATTCATACATTCTGTCATTTCTCAAAGTTACTCTTACACCGATATTCATTCCTTCACGTAATTTAAAATTAGAAACCGACTTTTTAGCTTTAACAACAGTAGGTTTTTGTCCAGCAATTGCTTCAATTTCTTTAACAGTAACATCAATAATTTTAGGGTCTGCAACTGCGGCACCAACTCCGACATTTAAGCAAATTTTGCTTAATTTAGGAGCTTGCATAGTATTTTTATAATTAAATTTCTTAATTAATTCAGGAATAATTTTCGTTCTGTAATGATCAAGAAGTCTAACCGGTACTTTTTCTTCTACGAAATTATCTTTAGAATCTTTTCCAGATTTCTTTCCTTTTTGCGAATCACCTGTTGTTTTAGAATCTTTTTTTCTGTCTTCTTTTGTTTTTGCCATAAAAATTATTAACTAATTAAAATTTCTCCAGATTTTTTGCTTTTTCTCATCCTTTTAATTTTCCCGGAAACCTCATCTTTCACAACTTCAACACCAATACGAGTAGGTTGGTTTGTTTTAGGACACATCAACTCAACATTTGTAATATTAATAGGAGCTTCTCTTCTAATGATTCCCCCTTGCTGGTTTTTTTGATTAGGTTTAGTATGTCTATGAACAATATTAACACCTTCAACAATAACCCGTCCTTTATTTCTATCAATAAACAGCACTTTACCAACGGTTCCCTGCGCGTTTCCGCAAATTACTTTAACTGTATCGTTTTTCTTAATTCTTGTTTTTATCATTTTATATAATCTTTAATCTTTTTTACCTTGAGAATCTTATTAATCTTAAATTACTTCAGGAGCCAGAGAAATAATTTTCATAAACTGTTTTTCTCTCAATTCGCGAGCAACGGGTCCAAAAATTCTCGTTCCTCTCGGCTCATTTTGAGGATTTATAAGAACTGCCGCATTATCATCAAATTTAATGCAGCTACCGTCTTTTCTCTTCACTTCTTTCACGGTTCTAACAATAACAGCTCTCGATACCTCACCTTTTTTAACTGCACCACCCGGGATTGCTGATTTTACGGAAACAACAATAATATCCCCTAAGCTAGCATATCTTCTATCGGAACCACCGAGAACACGAATGCATCTAACGGATTTTGCACCGGAATTATCTGCAACTGTTAAATTTGTTTCTTCTTGTATCATAATATATTCTATATATTCTTATTTCAAAATATTATTAAATAGGCATAAGCCTTTTATTCAATAGAAAGCAATTACTTGGCTTTTTCAATTACTTCAACCAGACGCCATTTTTTTCTTTTACTCAAAGGTTTCGTTTCCATAATTTTCACAATATCGCCTTCTGTGCATTCATTTTTTTCATCATGAGCCATAAATTTCGTAGTTTTTTTGAAAAACTTTTTGTAAATAGGGTGTTTAACCCTTTTCTCAATAGCTACCGTAATAGATTTATCCATTTTATTGCTCGAGACCAAACCAATTCTGGTTTTTCTTATCGATTTTCTGCTTTGAGAATCTTTGTTTTTTTCTTCGCTCATTAATCTTTAATTCTTTAAACTTTTTTTTGTTCTTCTTTTTCTCTTTCTTTTAAAACAGTCAAGATTCTTGCAATATCCCTTTTCGTATTAGTAATAGATTTGAAATTTTCAAGTTGCCCTGAAGCGTGTTGAAAACGGAAATTTTCTAATGCTTCATAGCTTTCATTTAATGTAGTTTTCAAATCCTTAGTTGCTAAATCTCTTATTTGATATATCTTCATTTTCTTTAATTTTACAATTATAAAGCAATACGTTTTACGAACTTAGTTTTAATAGGCAACTTATGAGTAGCAAGTCTGAAAGCTTCTTCTGCTACGGTTTGCGTTACACCATCAACTTCAAACATAATTTTACCCGGTTGAACAACAGCGACCCAATATTCAGGTGCTCCTTTACCTTTACCCATCCTTGTTTCCGCAGGTTTTTTAGTAACCGGTTTATCGGGAAAAATTCTAATCCATACTTTTCCATCTCTTTTCATGTGTCTCGTTAGAGCTATTCTGGCAGCTTCTATCTGTCTATCAGTAATCCATGCTGCATCTAAGGATTTTAACCCGTACGAACCAAAAGCGACAAGATTTCCTCTTTGAGCTTTCCCTCTTCTGTTTCCTTTTTGTGATTTTCTAAACTTTACTCTTTTGGGCATTAACATATTAGTACTACTCCGGAATTTTAATAATTATTTTTTGATAACTTTTGACCTCTACAAATCCAAACTTTAACACCAATTGCTCCATAAATAGTATGCGATGTAACCGATGCATAATCAATATCCGCTCTTAAAGTCTGTAAAGGTATTCTACCTTCTTTATATTGCTCGCTTCTTGCGATTTCAGCTCCGCCAAGTCTTCCGCTACACATCACCTTAATACCTTCGGCACCCATTCTCATCGTAGAAGTAATAGCTGATTTCATAGCTCTTCTAAACGAGACCCGATTAGCTAACTGCTGAGCGATACTTTCGCCAACTAATTGTGCGCTAAGTTCCGGTTTTTTTATCTCGTTAACATTAATCTTTACTTCTTTATTAGTAATCTTTTTAATTTCGTTTTCAAGCTGTGTTATTTCTTTACCACTTTTTCCAATAACAAAACCGGGACGCGATGTAAAGATAGTAAGAGTTATTTTTTTTAATGTTCTTTCTATTAAAACTTTAGCAACTCCAGCTTTTTCAAGCCTTTTTTTCAAATATCCCCTAATAAGTGAGTCTTCTTTCAGTTTATGTGAAAAACTCTTCTCGTCATACCAATTTGAGTCCCATGTATTGATGACTCCTAACCTGAAACCTATGGGGTGTGTTTTTTGTCCCAATAAATCTCCTTAAAGATAATTTTTAATTTAACTATGATTTTGTTTCTAAATGTTCAACCACAAGTGTTAAATGTGATGAACGTTTTCTAATTCTAAAAGCTCTTCCTTGAGGAGCAGGAAGCATTCTTTTCAAAGACGGACCTTCATTTACATAAGCTCTCTTAACAATCACTTCGTCTTTATTAATTCTACCAGTATCAATTTTATTAACCAGATTCGAATAAGCAGATAACAATGTTTTCTGAACAACTTTTGCAGCATTTTTATTTGTATACTTTAATATAGCTAAAGCTTCATCAACATTTCTGTTTCTTATTAAATCAACGACTAATCTCATTTTTCTGGGTGATGACCCTATATATCTTGTTAAAGCTCTTGATTCCATTATTTTGCTGCTCCTCCTGCTTTTTCTTCTTTTCTTTGACCTGAATGAGCTCTAAAAGTACGAGTATGAGCAAATTCACCAAGTTTATGGCCAACCATATTTTCCGAAACAAAAACAGGAATAAATTTATTTCCGTTGTGTACGGCAAAAGTATGACCAATAAAATCCGGAGTAATCGTACAAGCCCTTGACCAGGTCTTAACAACCTTTTTCTGATTTTTTTCGTTCAGTTTTTCTACTTTATCAAGTAGTTTATAATCTAGATATGGACCTTTTTTTAATGATCGGGACATTTATTATTTCCTCTTTTTTACTATGTATTTATCAGAAATATTTTTCTTTTTTCTTGTTTTATAACCTTTTGCCGGTAAACCCCATGGGCTAACAGGATGTCCGCCACCGGACGTTTTACCTTCACCACCACCCATAGGATGGTCTACAGGGTTCATTGCTACGCCACGTACGTGAGGTCTTTTCCCCATCCATCTCGATCTACCAGCTTTACCAACGCTAATATTTTCATGGTCGATATTACCTACAATACCAATAGTTGCTTTGCATTCACTTTTAATCATCCTAACTTCACCTGAAGGAAGCTTAATCTGGCAATATTTTTCATCTTTTGCAACAATTTGTGCAGATGCTCCAGCACTTCTTGCAATTTGTCCGCCTTTACCCGGTTTTATCTCTATATTATGAATGAATGTACCGACAGGGATAGAAGAGACCTGCATAGTATTACCTGTTTTTATTTCAGCTTCATTTGAAGATTGGACTAATTCTCCAACTTTCAATCCGTCGCAGGCAATAACATATGTTTTGCTGCCATCGGGATATTGCAGTAAAGCTATTCTCGATGTTCTATTCGGATCATATTCAATTGCAATAACTTTTGCCTCTTCAGCATTGACTCTTTTAAAATCTATAATTCTATATCTTCTTTTGTGACCGCCACCTCTGTGTCTTGAAGTAACTCTTCCCAGATTATTTCTTCCACCAGATTTTTTCAGTGGAGCCAATAATGATTTTTCAGGTGTCGTTTTCGTTATCTCTTCAAATGAAGATATCGAATAATATCTCGTTGCCGGCGTATTCGGCTTTAGCTTTCTCAGTGCCATTATAAATAATAATTATCGAAAATTAGAACTACTAAAAAATTACAAACAACAAAATAGCGAAATTTTAAAAAAAAGTCAATATAAGAAAATTGAGCAATCACAGATATTTTATTAAGGGTAGGGTTAGAAATTTAATAAATATTAGTTTTAAAAAAAATTATTTTCCGAAGAGATTATCAATAATTTGAAGGATATTTATATTATCGGCTTCGGCATTAAAATTCAAGATAAGTCTGTGTCTTAAAACCGATTTTGCGATTTTTTGAATATCATCAATATTCGGGGAAAACCTGCCATCTAAAGCTGACAGAGCTTTTGCACCTAATATTAAGTATTGAGAAGCACGCGGACCGGCACCCCAGCTGATATAGTCTTTAATATATTTCGGGGAGTTCGGATTTGCAGGTCTTGATTTAGAGACTATTTCGACCGTATATTTAATTACCTCATCAGCCACAGGGACCTTTCTAATTAACTCCTGATATTCAAGAATTTCTTCTTTAGAAAAAACAATTTTTGTATCAGGTACATACATACCGGTTGTCTTTTTAACTATTTCAATTTCTTCCGTTTCACTTGGGTAGTCAAGCCAGAGATTAAACATAAACCTATCGAGTTGAGCTTCCGGCAAAGGATACGTTCCTTCCTGTTCAATCGGGTTTTGAGTTGCCAGAACGAAGAACGGTTCTTCGAGGGTATAAGTAGTCCCCGCCGCAGTTACTTTATGTTCCTGCATAGCTTCAAGCAATGCAGACTGGGTTTTCGGAGGAGTTCTATTTATTTCATCGGCAAGAATAATATTTGCGAAGACAGGTCCTTTAATAAATTTAAATTTCTTACCATCATTTCCATCGCTATCGAAAATCTCGGTGCCTGTAATATCAGAGGGCATTAAATCGGGTGTAAATTGAATCCTGCTGAACCTGACACCAAGAACATCCGAAATGGTTTTTACAATTAATGTTTTAGCCAATCCCGGGACACCAATCAGCAAACAATGCCCTTTAGATAGAATAGATACAACAATTTGTTCTATAATTTTATCCTGTCCGACAATTACTTTCGATATTTCTTTACGAAGTTCATTATATTTATCATTCAATTTGCGAACAAGCTCAGAATCCGTCAATTTATTTCCCGGTGTCATATATGTTTATGAAATTTATTTTTATTTATTAAACAAAATATTTTAAAGTTCCCCTGCATTATTTATTACCTCAACATCCGCAAATTGTTCCATAGTTTTTTTTATAATTTCGGTATTTCCCGCAATAGATATTACAAGATTTTCAGGATGTAAATATTTTTCAGCGACTTTTTTAATATCCCGAACTGTTACCGAATTTACATTTGAAATATAAGTATCATAAAAATTTTTATTAATACCAAACAACTCGAGATTTATTATTTTATTTGCAATGGCATTCGGGGTTTCGAGTTGCAACGGAAAACTTCCTGTCAAATATTTTTTCACTGAATTTAATTCGTCTTCGGTAATGTTTTCTTCTCTCAATTTATTGAGTTCAAATATAATTTCATTAATGGCTTTGTATGTCAATGAATTTTCGACATTCGTTTCGACACTAAAATCACCAAGATGTTTCCTTAAATTAAAGTATGACCTAGCTCCGTAAGTATAACCATTGACTTCCCGAAGATTTCTATTTATCCTTGAAGTAAAAAATCCTCCAAGAAGAGTATTCATAACGACCATTGGTATATAATCGGGATTATTTCTTTTCACCGACAAATGCCCCAAAATTAAATCCGACTGCACGGCACCTTTTTTTTCGACTGCTATTACCTTTGTACCTGTTCTAATTGTTTCCCGATAACCCTTTAAAGTTACGTCACTTTGTTGTTTTAAATCGCTAAATTTAGATTTAATCAACGAAACAGCGTTTTCGCAGTTAATATCACCAACAATAGTGATAATCAAATTACCGGGTGTGTAAAACTTTTTGAAAAACCCGAAAATATTTTTTCTTTCAATATTTTCAACTGTTTTAATATTTCCTTCGATATTAGACCTGTAGGGTGAATTTTTATAAACATTTTTTTTAAATGCTCTTTCCGATAGAAACCCACCTTCATCAAGACAGGACAAAAGAGAGTTTTTAATTTGTTGTTTCTCACGTTCAATTTCATCCTCAAAAAATCCCGGACTAATAAGCATACTTGAGGCAATATCAAATAATTTTTGGAAATATTTACCCAGAGAGGTCAGCACAAGATAAGAGGCATCATATTCACATCCGCTCGAAATCGAGGCACCATAAAAATCAATTTCTTCTGCAATTTTCACGGCACCCATTTCAGTCGTTCCTTTAATCAGCAAATCAGACGTTATAGAAGAAAGACCGGAATTTTCCTCTCCATAGATATCATCATAATAAGCTCCTGCTTTTATAACAAATTTTGCAGTTATAAGCGGCAACTTCCTATCTTCAATTACGAAAATTTTTATACCGTTAGGTAATTTTTCCTCATAATATTTGGGGAACTTAAAATCTCTCGCTTCGCTGACTACAGGCGGTTTAGAGCGGTCAAAATTTAAAGAATCAAAATTCATTTTTATTCCTTTGGTACGTAACTTAAATTTACTCTCTGATTGTTATTTAAATATTTATTAGAAACATCAATAATTTCATCCCTGCCGATTTTTTCATAGAAATCAATTTCATTCAACAACTTTCCATATTCTCCAAATAAGATATGATATTCAGCTAACTTCTCCGAAACATAAATAGAAGAATGAAATTTTGTAAAATAATTTGTTTCTAATTTATTTTTAGCTTTCCTTAAGTCTTCGTCAGTAAAATTTCCTTTTTTAACATCCGAAATTATTTTATCATATTTTTTTTCCAGTTCGTTTAACTCAATACCCTTCCTTGCAATTAAGTTAACGAAAAAAATACTAATATGTTCCATAGCGAAAATCATAGATTCGGCTTCATTTGCATACTGAGATTTGTAAATTAATTCATTATACAATTTCGAACTCTCACCTGATGTTAAAATCTGGTTCAGTATATTCATTTCATAATATTCTTTACTACCTGCTTTTGGGAGCAGATAAAACAAAAATTTTCCGGGCAACTGTACATCACTTATTATAGTATCCTTTTGCTCAGTAACAAGATAATTATCTGTAAACGGTTTTCTTTTATATCCCTCACCTCTTTCAATTCCACCATAATATTTTTTAATTTGCTTCTCGGTTTCCGTGTAGTCGATATCCCCGACAATGCTTAGTACAGCATTATCAGGTTTATAATATTTATCAAAAAAATATCTAACATCAGAAAACTTCAAATTTTCAATGTTTTCGGTAAAACCAATAACAGGCCATCTATAGCCACTATTTTTGAATAACCTTTTACTGCTTTCCTCTTCGAGTGAACCATAGGGGACATTATCCTGAACCTGTAATTTTTCTTCTAAGACCACATTTCTTTGAATTTCGAAACTATCTTCCGTTATACCGAAACCTGCCAGTCTATCCGAATCGAGCCAAAATCCCAATTCAAGTTTACTCGATGGTAAAACCAGATAATAACCTGTTAAATCCCACGAAGTATAAGCATTGCTGTCCCCGCCGTTTTTATTTAAAATTTCATCGAATTCCCCCCTGCTTGTATTAGGTGAGCCTTCGAACATCAGATGCTCTAAAAGATGTGCAATTCCAGTTTTATCATCATCTTCATCCTTAGAGCCGATATGAAAAGTCATATTCATAGCTGCGATAGGCAAATCACTCCGTTTAGACATAATAACACGCAGACCGTTTGGTAATTCAAATTCCTTAATATCTAATATTAATCTAATATTATCTTTCAATTAATTCTTTGGTAAATAAGTTAATAATAATTTTGGAGTGCTAAACAAATATTGTCTAACGGAGCTTACGACATCATCTTTGGAAACAGATAAATATCTTTTTAAGTTGTCATTCACCCTACCTGCATCATTGAAAAAAAACCAGTTACTGAATAATTCCAGACTTATATTTTGCAAAGAAGTAAGTTTTGCATTAAAACCATACTCAAGTTTATTTTTAATTTTATTATACTCACCATTTTTAATTCCATTTCGAACAAAATCATCAATTTCATTAACTATTTCATTTTCAATATAATCGAGTTCGGAATCGGGAAAAGCAACTACGGAAATAATAAAAATACCTGCATTCTGGAATTGATATTTGATAGCATTGACAGATTTTACAAGTTTTCTTTCATAAACAAGATTTTTATATAGCCTGCTGGACCTGTCATTTGCAATAATATTAGCAAAATATTCAAAAGTGTAATCTTCTTTACTACCGACTTCAGGTATGGGGTAGCAGAAATATAAAACAGGCAATTTGATATTATCGAAAATTTTCAATCTCCTATTTTCTTTAAAATCTTTAGGCGGATTAAAATTTCTTTTAATTGAGGTACTTTTGTTAATTTTACCAAAGTAGTTTTCGACTAAATGCAGAGTTTCGGAATAATCAATATCACCAGAAATAATGATAGAGGAATTGTGAGGCGAATAAAAGTTATAATGAAAATCTTCCGCTTCCGATTTTAAAAAAGAATTAATATCATTTTCATACCCAATGGTTGCAGTTTCGTAAGATGAGTTTTCATATAATATCTTTAATATATTAATCAACGCCATACCGTAAGGAGCGTTATCGTAATTTTGAAGTTTTTCCTGAATAACGACATTTTTTTGATTCGATAAATTTTCTTCAGATAAATCTATTTCGTTCATTCTATCGGCTTCCAGCCACAAACCTGTTGCGAGGTGATTCGACGGCAGATTTTCGTAATAGACTGTCAAATCCTGATTAGTAAAAGCATTGCAAGAACCTCCAGCCTGCTGGACAAAATCGAAATGTTTACCTTTTTTAATATTTTTAGATCCCTGAAACATAAGATGTTCGAAAAGATGTGCCACTCCCCTTTTTCCGGGAGTTTCATCCCTGGAGCCGACTTTATATCCAACCGTAATATTCACAATGGGTTTAAGAGTATCCCTGTGAAGAATACACTGGAGACCGTTACCTAATTTAAACTCAACAAAATCAATCATAAAAAAAATTAGAAATTCAAATTAGTTTTTTATAGTATAAAATACAGGGGAAAAAGGAAAACATAAAAAGATTATAAGATTTAAAAATTAAAGATATTAAAATTAAAAAACCGTTCACTTCTCCAAGTGAACGGTTCTCTTATTTTGCGAGTTTATTTGTTTCTATTTTATCAGCACCATTTTTTTTACAGCGGTATAGCTCTTTCCGTCTTCGACCAGTATACGATAGAAATAAACACCGGATGCATAATTATTTCCGTTGAATTCGATTGTATATCTGCCGGCTTGTTTTAGTTCGTTTATGAGTGTTTTTATTTCACGTCCGAGTATATCGTAAATCACAAGTTTTACCCTGCCGTCTTTGGGCAGTTCGTAATTTA
>JBAZEQ010000060.1:0-11048 GCA_041653855.1 Ignavibacteria bacterium
AATGACCAGGAAGGAAATTATTACAGGCAGGGTGATTTAGTTGGTTCTACAGGATTGGAAAGGTATTACGAAAATTATTTAAGAGGTGAAAAAGGTAGTAAATTAATTTCCGTAGATGTAAATGGAAGAGAAGTAGGACCATACAATGACGGTAAGAACGATGTACAGGCATTAAACGGTTCCGATTTATATTTATCTATAGAATCTAATTTACAAGAATATGCAGAAAAGTTGTTGTCAAATAAAAGAGGCGCTATTATAGCTGTTGATCCGAGGAACGGTGAGATATTATGTATGGTATCGAAACCGGATTATGATTTATCTATTTTCTCCGGCTCACCGGATTCTAAAACTGTTGCAAAATTATTTAGTGACGAAAATAAACCGGTGTTTAATCGTGTAATCCAGACAAAATATCCTCCGGGTTCAACATGGAAAATGATGATGTGTTTTGCCGGACTTGCATCAGGAAAAATAACAACGACATCTACAATTTCGTGCGGCGGTTCATTTCAGTTTGGCAATCGTGTTTTTGAAGACCACGGTGCTTACGGTTCTATTAATTTAACAAAAGCAATTGAAGTTTCGGCAAACGTATTTTTTTATAAGTTGTCCGTGATGATAGGAATTGACAATTATTATCAATACGGTAAGATGTTTGGATTCGGGACAAAGACCGGTATAGATTTACCACACGAGACTTCCGGACTTTTACCGTCTGCAGGGTATTTTAATAAAGTGTATGGACAGAATAAATGGGGACAGGGATTACTGGTCAGTCTTGGTATTGGGCAGGGAGAGCTTGGGGTTTCGCCTGTTCAGATGGTAGCATATACATCGGCAATTTGTATGGATGGTTTATATGTACAGCCCCATTTTGTGAAAAAGACAGTAAATCAGGTAACAAAAGAAGAAAAATTGACTCAGGTAGTTCAAAGGAAAATTGATTTTCCTCTGAAATGGTTCGATGCAGTAAAAAAGGGAATGTACCTTGTTGTAAATGGAACAGGAACTGCAAATAATATTAGAAACAGTGAATATATTTTAGCCGGGAAAACAGGGACAGCACAAAATCCGAATGGCAATAATCACTCATGGTTTGTTGGTTTTGCTCCTTATGATGACCCGAAGATTGCAGTGTGTGTTCTTGGCGAAAATGCGGGATGGGGAAATCAGTTTGCTGCCCCGATTGCGGCGGCAATTATGGTCAGGTATTTAAGCGGAAATAGTTCGGATATTTATAATGAAAATGTAGTTATGAAAGTTAATGATTAAATAATTATGAAAGAAAAATTTTCGGATAAATATGATTTAACATTGCTTATAACTACTATAATTATGGTATCGATAGGGGTGTTTGCAATTTTCAGTGCTACTTTTGGAAATACGAGCAGTACGGATTATTATGTGAAACAAATGATATTCGGAATAATTGGTCTGGTTGTTATGGTAATTGTGAGTTTGCTGCCTCCGAGATATTTTTCGAAATTTTCTTATGCTTCTTATGGTCTGGCTATTGTTTTGTTGATTCTTGTTTTACTATTTGGAAAAACTATTAACGGAAATAAAAGTTGGTTTTATATCGGTGGTTATGGAATCCAACCATCCGAGTTTGCAAAAATAGCTACAGTATTAACCTTAGCAAATTTTTTAAACCCGGGAGAAGGCGATAAAAATCCTAACAAACCACTGGATTTTTTTAAAGCATGTATATTTATTTTAATTCCTTTTGTATTGGTCAAAATGCAAAACGATACGGGTACTTCTCTTGTTTTTCTATCTTTTCTTATTCCTATATTTTTTTGGGCAGGTTTATCACCGTTTATTTTGTTTGTAATTATTACACCCGTTGCATTAGCAATTCTTTCTTTTTTGGGTAATATTTATTTTTATGCAGGAATTGTGATTGTTATTGTTTCATTGTATTTTTTTAAGAAAGGAATTTTTCTATCTACTATAGTGCTTTTAGTAAACCTTGCATCGGGATTTTCTGTTCACTATTTATATTCTAAATTACAGGTTTATCAACAAAACAGAATTATGGCTCTATTCGACCCTACTTTAGACCCTTTGGGAAGCGGATATAATGTAATACAGTCGAAAGTTGCAATAGGTTCTGGAGGAATTTTTGGAAAAGGATTTTTACAAGGTTCACAAACGCAATTGAGATTTATTCCCGAACAGTGGACTGATTTTATTTTTTGTATGATAGGGGAAGAATTCGGATTAATCGGAGCGTCTATAGTAATAATATTATACCTTATAATAATAGTCCGACTAATAAATAATGCATCAATATCCCGTAATAAATTTCTTAGTTTAACTTGTATAGGATTTGCAAGTTTATTTTTGTTTCACCTTTTAATCAATGTTGGTATGACGATTGGCATAATGCCTGTTATCGGGATACCGTTGCCATTAGTAAGTTATGGTGTGTCATCATTGCTTTCGTTTATGGTTATGATAGGGATAGGTATGAATACATACAGACACAGAAACGTTTATATATAAAAAAAATATGAATTACATAGAAAAATTAAAAAGAGTAATAAAGAAAAATAAATCAAATCTTGTAGTTGGCTTGGATCCCGATATAAGAAAAATTCCGAGATTGTATCTTAAATCAAAAAATCCCATTTTTGAATTTAATAAATCCATAATCAATTCTACAAAAGATATAGTAGCCGGGTATAAACTAAATCTTGCATTTTATGAAGCTCTTGGAAAATATTGTTATGAAACAATAGAGAATACACTGCAATATATTCCGAAGGATTTGTTGAAGATATGTGACGGAAAAAGAGGAGACATTGGAAATACAGATGAATATTATGTGAAAGCATATTTCGATGATTTGGATTTTGATTCAATGACGGTAAATCCATATATGGGCAGGGATTCTGTAGAGCCGTTTCTATCGAGGAAAGATAAAGGAATTTATATACTCGTATTGACTTCAAACAAAGGGAATGAAGATTTTCAACAGAAGAAAATTGGAAAGAAATATTTATTTGAAGAAGTAATTGAAAAATGTATAGAGTGGGATAAGAAAAAACAAATCGGTTTTGTTATTGGAGCAAATCATACGGAGTTAATAAAAAAAATTACTACAAAATATCCTAATATACCTCTGTTAATTCCCGGAATAGGGGCGCAGGGAAATGATTTAAATGTATTATTAAAGAGCATAAAAAATAATAATTATCTCATTAATGCCAGCCGCTCGATAATATATGATAGTGCGGATTTTAAGAGTATTAGAGAATTTGAAAATATTGTGAGAATGAAGGCTGAAGATTTGAGTGATTTAATTGGTTAAAGAAAATAGAATATCATCCGATAGCCTGTTATTCGGTTCGCTTATGTGAACCGAACATAATCATCTATCTGTTCCTATCTAATATAATTTACTATTCATTTTTGAAAGATGTGAAATCTCAATATTAATTAATATTTTTTGAACTATCTTCTAAATATTATAGTTTATAGTAACATATAGTATATGTTTCATGTTGCTATATATATTTCAGTGATAATTTGAAAAATGATTTTAATAAAGTATAAAAGAATTTTAATAACAGGATTTCTTATTGCAGTATTAATAACGGTATACAGTTGTGACGGGATATTTCCAACTGCACCTCACGATAATTTATTGCCTGACCATACAAGAAATCTTGGGGGTGCGTTTCATAAAGATACAGAGAAAGAAAGAATTGAAATAAAAGATTGTTATGAATGCCATACTGAAGATTTAAAAGGTCTGGTAATAATATACAATGGTGCCAAGAGATGGACCCCTTCCTGTTTGCAATGTCACGGACCTTTGTGGGAAAGGAATGAAAATGATAAAACCAAAAAACTAAACTAACAAATATATGAAAAAAATATTTTTAATAATATTATTAATTTTTCCGATAATAGTATCTTCACAGGAAGTCGGAAAAGAAGCCGTAAATTTTAGCGGGAAGACGATGGATGACGAAAATATTAGTCTTTCGGATTATAAAGGAAAAGTAACTTTGGTGGATGTATGGGCAAGCTGGTGTAAACCGTGTAAAGAGGAATTTCCGTTTCTTATTGATTTATACAATCAATATTCGGATAAAGATTTTTCGGTTTTAACCGTTAATATAGACGAAGAAAAAGGAAATGCTAAAAAGTTTTTGTCGAAATTGGATAAAGAAGTTCCTTTTAAAATTATGTTTGACCCTGAATCAAAGATTCCGACTTTATACAATATAGAATCAATTCCGAGTGTTTATATTCTGGATAGAAAAGGTATTGTAAAGTATATTCACATTGGCTTTATGAACAGTGATAAAGAAAAATACAAAAATGAAATTGAGACATTACTTAATGAATAAATGATGAAGTATTTATATATTTCAATATTACTGATTCTTTTAACTCTATCAGGGTGTGCGGTTATACAGCCGTGGGAACGCGAGAGACTTGCAGACCCGAATAGGATGTTCGATGAAAATCCTATACAAAAAGGTATTAAAGAGCATTATATAAACATCAGGGAAGGCTCTGAAGGAGGTACCGGTTCACAGGGAGGAGGATGCGGTTGTGGTTAAGAAAATATTTGTGATATTCTTTTTTATATTTCCAGTGTTTATTTTCTCACAAGAGTTACCCGATAATGAAATTCAGGTGAACTTCAATTCCTATTTCGATAATTTTAGATTAAATGTAATTTACCCTTCTGTTAATATTGTAAAGAGTATTGATAATAATACAAGCATAACGGGTTCCTATCTTGTCGATGCGATAAGTTCCGCATCTATGAAAATGATTTTTAAAGTTGATGGAATTACATCGGCAACTACAAATAAGCTGGGAGGGGCTGACAATACACCTGATGAATTGAGGCATCAGGTAAATTTAGGAATTGTAAGAAATTTTTCAGGTGTTACGGTTTCAGCCGATGGTATGTACAGTACCGAGCATGACTATTCATCAAAAACATTTGCAACTAATATATCCGTACCTTTGGCAAAGAAGAATACGATTCTTAAGCTTGGGTTATCGGGCAATTGGGATAAAATATTTCCTCAATCACGCTTCTGGACTAAAAACAGAAATACATTATCTTTAAATCTTGGATTGACTCAGATACTTTCAAAAAGTATTGTATCACAATTCGATTTTTCTTTCATAAATGCCGATGGATATATGTCCGATGGGTATCAGGTAGTGAGAATAATAAACGGATATACCGTAAATGTATTTGAGCCGATATTACCGGAAACAAGAATTAGAAAAGCAGTTGGAATCAGAACAAACTTCGGTATTTCAAAACTTTCAACAATTTTACTCGGCTACAGGTACTACTGGGATACGTGGAATATCAGGTCTCACACTTTAGATGCAGAGTATAAAACGCATATCAGTGATAATATTAATTTAATATTTGGATACAGGCAATATTACCAGACGAAAGCATATTTTTTCAAATCAACATACGAACAAGTAGAGCCGTTGATGGGAGTGGATAGTAAATTAAATTCGGGATACACAAATGATGCTTCGATAAGTTTATCATATAAAGGAAATAAAAATAACAGTTTTCCTATACTTAATAATGAAAAGATTACTTTGCTTGCGAGTCTTGGATTTTTTCACAGGCATACGGATTCACCTGATTGGGTAATGAGACTTTCGGAATTGTATGCTTATTTAATTTCATTAGGAATAAAAATTTCAATTTAAAAATATATGGATAGAAGAAATTTCATAAAAGCTTCAGGTTTATTTATGGCGGCGGGAGTATTATTGCCCAAAGCAGTTAAGTCTATGTCCAATTTTCATTTTAATGATGGCATAGAAAATTTTTCGCTCGAAGTAATTACAGGTAAGTCAGATTATGCAGTCAAATTACTTGAAGAGTTTATTAAGGAAGGAAATTTTGGAAAAGGTAATTTTAATTATTCCGAATATCCTGTATCGAGTAATATTATGGGGGACCTTGTGTTTATTAAAAATAATGAACTAATAAACTATACAAAATCTGCCGATGATATTAGTCTGAAACTAAAAGAAATCAGAAATAAATTAGAACTTCCTTCTATAATTACAAATCCAGTAAGGGTAAGGCTTTACAGAAATTCGGGTAAGGAAGTAGATAAGATAATGGTCGCTCAAAACGGGAAAATTATTTCAAGGATAGATTCCACAAAATCTAATATTCATACATTTTACGGGAAATCGGGGAAATTAATATTTGAAGTAAATAGTGGAACTGCAAGAGTTAAAGATGTTGAATGCAAACACAAAATTTGCAAGCAAATGAGTTCAATTAAAAAGCCGGGTGATTACATAACCTGCATTCCAAATGGATTACAAATATTCGCAGAATAGAAAAAATATTCTTTTTGTAAAAAGTGTTATGAAAACGGTAATGATATTACTGTTATTTATAACGCTTTTTTATTTTAATGCAAATGCACAGGATGATGAGATTAAATTTGAGATGTCTGCGAGCAAGTATTTAATGGGAACTGAATTTGTAATTACGGTAGTTCATACAAGTATAGATTCAGGAAAAAAGGCTATGTACTATGCATTAAGGGAAGTCAAGAGAATAGAAAATGTAATGAGCAATTACAGAGATTCTTCCGAAATTAGTTACGTAAATAAAAATGCTTTTTTAAAACCGGTAAAAGTAAGCTCGGAATTATTTGGAATTATAGAGAGGAGTATATCATATTCCAAAAGATTTGACGGATATTTTGACATTACGGTTGGACCATTAACAAATTACTGGGGATTCAATTCAGACCATCCGATTCAAACAGAGCCGGATAAGAATAAAATTAAAGAATGCTTAGAATTTGTAGATTATAAATATATAAAATTAAATTACGAAGATTCGACTATATCATTTACGAAGAATGGAGTCGGGATTGATTTGGGCGGAATTGCAAAGGGATATGCACTCGATAGGGCAGTGGAAGTTTTAAGAAAAAGGGGAGTGAATGATTTCCTGATAAACGGCGGAGGTGATATATATGCAAGCGGAAGAAAAGCAGACGGGAAAAAATGGGTTGTGGGTATAAAGGACCCGCGAAATAATGAAGCATTACTGGAAGTATTCGAAGTGGAAAACACTGGAGTTTTAACAAGCGGGGATTATGAGCGTTTTGAAATAATTAACGGAAAAAGATATCATCATATATTCAATTCAAAGACAGGTTTTCCTTCGGAGACATCACAAAGTGCAACGGTTATTCTTAATAACTGTGAATATGGGGTTGTGTTGTCGAAGATACTGTTTATCACAGGCACCGAATATATAAAATATTTTGAGGATTTACCATATTATCAAATTACAGGGAATAGTGAAAAACAGCTTAATGTGCAGATGAAAAATATGATAGATATAAGAAAGTAAAAATTAAATTATTGCAATTTTAACCATCATATATTATTGATGATTTGCAAAAAAGTTTATATTTTCACTTGATATATAAATTTATTCTTTTTAACTTAACTAGTCGTTCTTTTAAACATAAAAGGAGAAACTAATGTCCAAAGGTGGAAAACTTTGGTTATTATCTACACTGCTTCTCGTGAGCTTTTCGATAATGACCGGTTGTTCCGGCAGCTATGAACTCTCTAAAAATGAGCACAAGACAAAAAAAGATGTTGATGGATACAAAAATAAAAATACTGTAACCACGAACATCTTATCTGAAAAGACATCTTTGTCGCAAGTACATCTTGAGTCATTATCGAGTTCCATAGCTGGTTTCAATACACCAACTGATCTCACCGTAACGAAAGACAGAGATCAGGTAATGTATAAAGTAATAGAGTATCTTAACACACCTTATTTGTGGGGAGGTACTTCAAAACGCGGTATCGATTGTTCGGGATTTGTTCAGGCGGTTATGTATCAGGCACTTGGTGTTTCGTTACCGAGAACTTCCAGTGAACAATCTAATGTTGGGGAAGATGTAAAAATAAGTGATTTAAAATTCGGTGATTTACTCTTTTTTGATACTAGAGGTAGAGGAAGGGTATCACACGTCGGAATATATTTGGGTGATGGTTATTTCGTTCATTCAGGTTCAAAAACAGGTGTAGCAGTTGCATCGCTCGAGTCTGAATTTTATTCAAGAGTTTTTCTGAAAGCAAAAAGAGTTCTTGAATAAACAATAGAATTTTAAATTCAAAAATCTCGGTTCCTAATAGGTGTCCGAGATTTTTTTTTATTCGATTATAATTTTATATCTATATTAATTTACATTTAAGAAGAAATTAAAAAAAATAATTTGGAAAATTCCGATAATTTAAAATTAATATATTTTCTTACAAAAGTAAAAAATCTTGGTAATGTTAGAATTAAAAGTATTTTATCTAATATCACGAGTATCGATGAAAATCGAATTTTTAATTTCGATTGGTTAATAAAAGTTGAAGGTATTAACGAAATAATTGCAGGTAATATATTAGATGCCAAAAAGGATTTTTCCTTAATAGTAAGAGACTTTAATTCTATAATGGAATATTCGGAAAAAAACGGAATAAAATTAATCAGTTATTTAGATGAAGATTATCCGCTGAATTTGAAGTACATTTATGATGCTCCCGTGATATTGTATTACAAAGGAAATTTAATCAAAAATGATGCATTTTCTCTGAGTGTAGTCGGCACAAGATATCCATCTGAATATGGTATCAATGTATGTAAAAAGTTCATCGAAGAATTATCAGCTAACAAGATTCCTATTATAAGCGGTATGGCGAGAGGGATTGATTCACTTGCACATAAAACCACACTCGAAAATAATAATATAACATATGCTGTATTGGGATGTGGAGTCGATGTTGTATACCCGCCCGAAAACAAAAAGTTGTACGATGAAATAGTTGAGAAGGGTGCAGTAATATCAGAATTTGAGATAGGGACAGGACCCGATAAAGTTAATTTTCCAAGAAGGAACAGGGTAATAAGCGGAATTAGCATAGGAACGATGATAATTGAAACCGGTATCAGGGGTGGTTCGCTGATTACGGCTGAATTTGCTTTAGACCAGAACAAAGAAGTTTTTGCAGTGCCGGGATATATATATTCGAAAAAATCCGAAGGATGCAATAATTTAATTAAAAAGGGACAGGCAAAACTTGTTAATACAGTGGAAGATATTTTTTCGGAATTGAACTACAAATTAGATGGATTTTTAAATAAAGATATAGTAAACTTAAAGGAAGGTGAAAAACCGGCTATTGAATTAAGTATTTTTGAGCAGAGTATCTTAGATGTATTAAGCTATGCACCCAGACATATAGATGAAATAAATTTGTTAACGGGATTTAGCATATCAGATTGTCTTGTGAATTTGCTGTCACTCGAGTTCAAAGGATTAATAAAGCAGTTGCCGGGGAAATATTTTATTAGGATTTGATATATAACAACAAGAAATATTTTATTGACGATAGGATCTTTTCAACAAATTTTGCATGCGACATATCTTTATGTAAGGGCGGATGCTGTACTATTAGGAGTCAGTATGGAGCACCGCTGAGTGAAGAAGAGATTGAAATTATAAGAAATATTTTTAATAAAGTTGAGAAGTATATTCCTTATAATAATTTACAAGTGATTAAAGACAGGGGGTTTTTCTTCCGGGAAGATGAAAAAATCTACCTAAATAATGTCAACGATGAAGATTGCGTTTTTTCGTATATTACAGAGGGAATAGCAAAATGCATATTTGAAAAAGCCTATCGGCTTGGAGAAATTGAATTTAAAAAACCGATTTCATGTGAGTTGTTTCCAATAAGAGTATATGAAGACGAAAAAACCTTATTACGATTTGAAAAGATGAATGAATGTGAGGATGCTATTAATAATGGCAACGAGAAGAAAATAACAGTTGCTGAATTTGTAAAAGAAGCTCTAAAGAGAGCTTTTGGAAATGAATTTTATAATAACTTAATAAACTTTATTAAAGATAAATAGTTTTACAGATGTTAAAGCAAACGCAATCGCAAAAGTTACTACAAAAAACTTTACCTCAGATTATTCAGAAGCAGAGTTTGCTTGCCATTCCAATTTTATCTATCGAACAAATGGTAAGACAAGAAATGGAGCAGAATCCGTTTCTTGAAGAAATTGACGATCTGGCTGATGAACAGGAATTAGAAAAAGATACGATCGAAGAAACAGATAAAGAAAAAGAAGAAATTGAGAAGAAAGAGGAAGAGTTTGATATGGACGATTTTGCAAACTCTGAAATCGATGGTTATAAAACCGAGGATTATGAGTATTCAAAGAATTCTGTGAATTATGAAAATATCTGGAAAAGTAGTCAATCTTTGACTGACAGCCTATTGTCTCAATTGCATTTATCGCATTTGGATGAAGAATTTGTATTCATAGGGGAAATTATTATTGGGAATATCGATGATGAGGGTTATGTAAGAGAAACAAATGAAGAGATTTTAAATGATGTTAATAGACAAAAAGAAGGGACAGAATTTCAAGAAGAGATTTTTGGATTAAAAGATATTATAAGTGTAATTGCTATAATACAAACTTTCGACCCGCCGGGAATTGCTTCGAGAAATCTGCGGGATTGTCTCTTAAGGCAGATTGAGCTTCTAAAAAATGATGAAAAAATTAAGGGATTAGCAAAAAGAGTATTAGCAGATTATTTTGAAGAGTTCAGACTTAAGAATTACGAAAAATTAATGAAAGACCTCGGTGTTGAAATCGAAATTATTAATAAAATATTCGAATTAATATCAAAATTAAATCCTAAACCGGGATATATAGGAGATGCTACCGATAATCATTATATATATCCTGATTTAATAGTTAGGAAAGAAGAAGGTGAATATAAAATCGAAATAAACGATAGAAATGTTCCGGTTCTCAGATTAAGCAAAGCATATAGGGATTTAACCGATAACATCGGAAGAAAAGCCGATAAGAATACTAAAGAATTTGTTAAGAATAATTTTGAAAGAGCAAGATGGTTTATCGATGCGATTAAATCGAGAAGACAAACTATGTTGAAGGTTATGAATTCAAT
>JBAZEQ010000061.1:0-4107 GCA_041653855.1 Ignavibacteria bacterium
GAAAGAATATGTAAGAGGTGAACACACAATTGATATCAATCTTTCCCCCTTAATTTATTTCAAAAAGGATTATGAAGTAAAAACAATTAGACCAGCAATAAATATTCCTTCCGATACGATGAAAAAATTTTCCTGTATTTTCAGTAAACTTAAAAGAAAAAATATACTCATTAACATTTCTGCCGGAGCTGAAAACAGATACTGGAAAGAAGAAAAATGGTTAGAGTTATTAAAAAAAATAGACAAATCATATACACTACTACTTATATCAGATAAAAGAGATAAAAAATTAGCAGATAAAATAATATTAGATTATAAAGGAGACAATATAACATATCTTAGTGCAGACAGCATTTTTGAAGTTGCAGAAATAGTTAAGAACTGCGATATTATAATAACTCCCGATACATCCGTAGTTCACCTTGCCTCGTGCTTTAATAAACCTATCATAGCAATGTTCCACAATGTCGAGTGGGTGATTAAACGATACGCTCCCCTTTCGGATAATCATAGGATAATAACATCAAAAGAAAAAGACTCGATTAAGGATATAAGTGTAGAAGAAGTGGTTGAGAATTTGAGAGAGTTGCTTTCATAATCCACTCTTCGGATATGTCTTGAATAACATCAATTAATTTTAAAATGAAAGACTTCAAATATAAGAATATTTGTAGTTCTCTGGATACCTGCTTTTGCAGGAATGACAGAGCGTATGGTATAAAAAAAAATGCGACTATTCGTCGCATTAAATTTTTTGTGGAAATGCCGGGAGTCGAACCCGGGTCCGAAACGAAGACCATTAAAACTTCTACATATTTAGTTTATTGTATTATCTCCTCGCACACAAAAGGACAGTAAACAAACCTGTTATGTACCAGTCCGCTAAAAATTTGCTTAAACCCCGCAGACATTAGTTTAAGCTATCTCACCTGTTTGGCGCCTCACTGCTATCCGATGAGAAGAGACGGTGCAGTAAAACGGGCTGCTTTTTTAATTAAGCTGCCATTGCATAGTTATAGTCGGCATTTATAGCCTTTCAACCTTTTTAAAGTGATTGCTGAGAACACTATATGCTGTTTTAACCTTCTTTCATCCCGTCGAAGCCGTTACATTCCCATACATTCAATGTTCAATGTACAATTACCAATGTACAATTAAGAACAATACATATTCATTTAAATACATAATATTAAAACAAATTACTTTGTTTTAATGTTCGAGGTAATAGAAACGTTACCACCTTTATCAGTTTGGATATTTTTTGAGTCGGTTACAACTTCTTCTGCTACAGTCTTATCTTTCAGCAAAATACCAAGCGGAATTACGACACAATATCCAGCAACGAGCAAAATAGGAGCGACAACGGTTGGTAAAAACCCGTCAACCGAATTTGCTGCCATTAAAATATAACCAATTACTATCAAAAGAATACCTAATCCGATAATCATATAGTTTTTCTTTGTTAAAGCAATGTGTATATGACTTGCCGGAGTTGATTTTTTAGATTTAAAGTGAGATTTTGCTTTAGCCATTTTATTATATTATATTTTTGATAATTCTTCGAAATAATGAGTAACACTTAAAATACCTTTATGAAAATTATCCAGGTCAAAATGCTCATTTGGTGAATGCGCATTTTCATCCGGTAAACCGAATCCTAATAATACTGTATCCGCACCAAGAATTTCTTTAAAGGAATTTACGATAGGAATCGAGCCACCTTCTCTCATAAATACAGGGTCAACTCCATATCCTTTTTTTAAAGCAGTTAAAGCCGCTTTTATTGCAGGAGTATCAATAGGAGTTATCGAGGGTTTTCCACCGTGAAGGTCGGTTACTTCAACTTTTACCGTTTTAGGAGCTATTTTATTAACATATTCGATAAAAAGTTTAGCCATCTTATTAGGGTCTTGATTTGGAACAAGCCTCATAGAGACTTTAGCCCCAGCTTTTGATGGCAGGACAGTTTTTGCTCCTTCACCCTGAAATCCACCCCAAATGCCATTACAATCGAGTGTTGGTCTAGCTGATAATCTTTCCGTAGTTGTATAGCCCTCTTCACCAAACACAGCATTGATTTCCAATTCTTTTTTAAATTCCTCTTCATCGAAAGGCAGACGTTTAAATTCTTCTCTTTCTTTGCTACTTAAAGGAATCACATCATCATAGAATTTATCAACCAGAATCATTCCTTTATCATCTTTCAGATTAGAAATAATTCTTGCAAGGGCATTTATAGGATTATCAACTGCACCTCCGTAAGAGCCTGAATGTAAATCCCTAATTGGTCCAGTAACATCAATCTGCAAATATGCTAATCCTCTCAGACCATAGCAAATTGAAGGCAAACCTTTCGCATACATAGAGGTATCCGAAATAACTATTAGATTACACTTTAAAAGTTCTTTATTATCCCGTATAAATTTAACGAGGTTAGTGCTTCCAACTTCTTCTTCTCCTTCAAGTAGTATTTTAACATTTACAGGCAATGAATTTGTATTTTTAAAATACGTCTCAAGACTCTTTAAATGTATAAAAAGTTGACCTTTATCATCTGTTGTACCGCGGGCGTATATTTTACCATCTTTTATTGTTGGTTCAAACGGAGGGTCAGTCCATAAATCAACTGGGTCAACCGGCTGAACATCATAATGACCATAAATAAGAACAGTTGGTTTATCCTTCCCTGCTTTCAAATATTCAGCGTAAACAATCGGGTTTCCGGGAGTATTATAAATATCAACTTTATCAAATCCAATACTTTTTATATGATTTTTAAGCCATTTTGCACAATTTTCAATATCATTCTTATTTTCAATATTATTACTTATTGAAGGAATTTTCAAAAATTCAATTAGTTCCTGAACAAAACGATTTTCATTATCGTTTATATATTTAATTAGATTATCCATTATTTATTATTATTAGTAACTTTAAGTCTTTCAAGTTTATCTTTAGCTTCCTCATTAGTCGGATCTAAAGTTAAAATCTTTTCATAAACATTAATAGCTTCATCATTTTTCAACAAAACGATATAACATTTTGCAATCCAGGAATAAGATAAAACAAACGATTCATCTGCTTTAACAGCATCCTGAAAGTTTACGAGTGCATTTTCATACTTTTTCAAGTAGAAATTTGAAAATCCAGTAAACAGGTAAACAGATCTTTCATTCATACCCAGTTCTGCGGCTTTGCTTAGATATTGAACCGCATTTTCATAATTCTCACCCTTAAAATAAGCTTTTCCGTATTCATAATAAATCCTTGAATCCGTACTATCCATTTTAATAGCTTTATCAAACAAAGAATAGGCATCATTGAAATTTCTTAATTGCACATTTACCTTTGCATATTTTATGATATCTTCGACTTCAAAATCCTTTAAAGGTACTTTAGAGAAATAATCAACAGCTTTTTGATATTGCTCGACCTGTGCCAATGAATCTGTTTCTTCTTTTTCGGAATAAATGTAAGCAGTATAAAGATTACCTGTATACGATTTATGGTCAACTTTTAGCACTTCCGAAAGAATTTTCAAAGCTTCGTCATATTTACCTTCTGCATAAAGAGTTTTTGCATAATACGAATTACCTTCTTGCGAGCCGGGTTTTAATTGTGAATACTTTTTGAATGACTCTGCCGCTTCACCGAATTTATTACCAAAATACAAAATTTTTCCTCTTTCAAGATAAGCTTCAGCAAAGTTCGGGTCTTTGTTAATCGATGTATTAAAAGATGTCAGTGATTCATTATATTTTTTCATTTTAAAATACACTTTACCGAGTACATAATGTGCAGTCGCAAGATTTGGATTTATTTTAATAGCTTTATCCAAATATTCTTTCGATAATTTGTAAGAGCCGCGGATATAATACGCTTCACCAAGACCAACTAAAACCGAAGGATTAGGATTTTCTTTATTAAACGAAGTAGCAAGAGTAAGAACTTCAATAGCCGGGTCTATTTTACCTTCTACAGAGAAATTAGCCGCTCTAGAAAGTAAAACAGTAATATTGTCCGGTTCAATTTTTAATGCTCTCCTAAAAATATCATCAGCTTCGGAATATTTTTTTCTGATTGAATAAATTTCACCGAGAGCGTTTA
>JBAZEQ010000061.1:4117-10976 GCA_041653855.1 Ignavibacteria bacterium
TCATCTTTCAACGATATTTTCAAATATTTTTCTGCTTCATCGACAGAACCAGTTTTTAATAATGCTATTCCGTAATAACAATTAGCATCATAACCAATATCTTTATTAACAACATTTTTCAACAAATTTAATGCAGTAAGATAATCTCCTTTTTTAACCGCTTTTATACCTTTTTCGACATTATCCTGTGAAATGGCACAATTGGAAAATAAAGCGAAAATAATGATAAAAATTGTCAAATATTTTTTCATTTGCTTGTTCATATTTATATTATATTAAATTTAATAATAATTATTTATTCTAATTGTATTGTTCTAACCGGTTGAGTAACCGGAACAAAACCGTTATCTAAAAATATCTTCTGCCCTTCTATATGCAGAAGAAATGATATAAAGCCAGTTGAAAGTTGTATACCTATATCATTTGAGTATAAAACAATTTTTCTTGTATAAGGATATACCTTTGTATAAATTAAACCTTGATGAAATTGAGCAAAATCTTCCTGTTTACCGTTTTTCCAGATTTTAGAGACCCTAACAGCTTGAACGGTAGTATCAATTACATCCTGATTACCTTTTGAAAGCCATCCCATATTAACAAAACCAATTGCATTTTTCTTCTCTCTCACTATATCCATAATCTGAACTGAAGTCGAACAAATTTGAGATTTATCGTAGAAATTTTTTCCTTCAAGCACAGAGTCTTTAACGTACTGATAAGAGTTCGAATTTGGTCTTTGAATAAAAATTTTTATCAGGTCATTTTCACCTTTCATTTTCTCAATAACATTTTTATTCTGTTCATCATCCTGTGCTTTAATATCAGACCATTTTTTTATTTCTCCCGAAAAAATGCCCTGTAATTCTTTTGATGTTAACCTAATAGCGGGGTTTTCCGAATTAACAATAAAAGCAATACCATCTACTGCCAGTTCATATCTTTGAAGTTCTATTTTATAATCTGCAACAAACTTTTTATCATCTTCGGACATATCGCCAGCGATAATAATCAGTTTAGTTTCTTTATTGAGCAAATCGGTAATAACATTCTTTGTTGGTTTAAAAACCGGTGTAATTTTAGCTTCAGGGTTTAATCTTGTAAAATCCTTTGTTAGCAATCCAACGACAGATTCGAGATTTTCATCTACCTCAATAGTCATTTCCCCGGTCGTTGATTTGGATTTAATACTACCGAAGTCACAGGAACAGAAAGACAATGTCATTCCTGCAATTAAAGTGATATTTAAAATTTTATTTATAAATGTCATTTTTCTTCTTATTAAAAAAATGTTCCCAAACCATACAAGTTTGGGAACTATTTTAAATTTATTTTTTCGTCAACTCCTTGTTGTTGTAAAATTATTTTTTATGAATCAGTTCGTCAGTCTCTTTCATCAATTTTTCTCTCGAATCATTTTGCTTTTTCACTTTCATTTTCGTCTGTACATTTAAGAACCTGATTATCCCATAAGCCATAAAAATTATTCCAAAAATCACCCTTGTTTGTGTCTGAATATACGGAATCAAGCCCAATATCATCACCAGCCCAACTAAGAACACAACTATCGCCGTAAAAATATTTATTATAATAACCGAGCTCATAGGAAAAAATATAATTATTTTCCTTCTTCTTTACTTTCTTCCTTCTTGATTTCTTTCTTTTCGCTATCGTCTTCTTTCTTGAACTTTCCGCTTAATTTAAAGTTAAACGGTACACTAACCCAGCATTTTACAGGTTGTCCCTGTTGTAATGCAGGTGTAAACTGGAGGTCCATTACCTTAGAGCTGACCTCGCTTCTAAATACATCCGGTCCACTAAATCCACCAACAGATATTACCGAACCATCAGGACCTACAAGAACTTTTACAGTAACTTTACCCTCTATTCCGGTAGACCTTGCAATTTCAGGGTATCTCATCGAACCTTGAATCTGTCCAAGATTAACAGCTACAGGAGCTTTATCGACTTCAAACTGCTGATAAGTTTTAGTTTTCGTATTATCTTTTTCTTTTTCCTTATTAACTTTTTCTTCAACGACCTTTTCTTCAACTTTTACTTTTCCTGTTTCTTTAGTCGGGTCGAAGTTTTCACTACCTTCAGAAGACACAAAAGCTTTAATTTTTTCCGTTTCTTCGACTTTTTTAATAGTTTCCAAATCAGCTTTTTCTTTAGCTACCGGTTCCGGTGTTAAAGCCGCTAAATCTTTCAGTGCTTCGATTTTTTGAGGTTCAATTTCAGGAGGTGGAGCCTGATCTTCTTGATCTTGATTATTTTCCTGAGACTGAATGTCTCTTAATTCAATATCTCTCTTTATCTGTAAATTCTTTTCAGCCTGAGCTTCCAAATAAAGAGTGACACAATAAATCGAGATGAAAAATGCGTGAAGGATAATGGCAAATATCAGACCCCTCGAAAGGAATTTTTTATAGAACTTCTTTAAATCAGGAAGTCCATATTGCATTTTCGACATTATAGGTTCTTGATATTTGTTTAAATCCATATTATTTTGAGTTGACATTTCAACCTCCGCTTATTTAATATATTTATATAATTATTCTCTAATTTTTATACTTTTGCGGAAATATTTAGTTCCGCTTATTTACTTACAAATATAATTAAATTAAAATTTATATAATATTGATTTATTATTAAATTTTAATCTTTATTTGGTGGAAAATAAGGTAATATTCCAATCGGATTATGAAAATATTTCTTTATTAATTCCGCATCGGATAAAATATTATCCGGAATATCTTTTTTCACTTCTTTTTCCTCAACAATTAGCTCATTAATCAAATCATCTAAACCGGAATCATTATTTACCTCATTTATTATCGTATGAAATTCCTTCATACTCAACAAATCTGTATTATTCATAAAACTATATATACTTACACCTAATTTTTGTTTATCCGGAATTTTTTTATCGTAACTTATATAGACACCTGAAACAGGAATAACTTTAGGGTCAACCACAAAAAATTTTCTTTCCCGCGTATAAAAATTTCCATCGAGAATATTGGAAAGATTCTCGGCGAGCATTTTTTTATATTCATCTTTAGAATATTCTTCCGGATTTGTAAAATCCTTAGGTGCAAAACCAACCGTCCTTGCAGAATAACCACGGTGAGCAATTACTATTGTTCCAAGCGGACAATCTTTAAATATTTTTTTTACATCTTCGTGCCGCATCCTTATACAACCGTGTGAAGAAGGAGCGACTCCGAGATTACCATAATATCCAGTACCGGCTAAAGAGTGAAAACCAATTCCCTGATTAAAAGGCATAAAGTAAAACATTTTTGCATTGTTGTATTGTGATGATTCGTGAAGTTCTTCTTTTACAAAAATGGCAAAAAGCCCGGGTCTGGATTCAATACTTCTGCTAAGATATTTATTTCCTGATGAAATTGGATATTTACTTAGTCTTCCGTCACGCCAGTGCTGGTAAAGCATTTGCTGGTCAATTCTGAGTTCGAGCCAGCAGTCTTTATCGGTATAGACTGTATCTTTAATACCCGCTGATAAATCACTTTCGGATAAAATATTAATATTGAAATTAGAATGCCCGGAATTACTTCCCAATTCAAAGAATCCCGTATCAGCAACAGGATTACTTTCCAGATTTGCAGGCAATCCAAGACTAAACAAAATTGTTAGCAGAACAGGAAAAATAAAAACCCAATAGTTTTTTTTCTCATTGCTATAAGAAACAGAATTAAGTTTTTCGGAATAATCATCTTCCAAAGGTAAACTTAAATCGTCCTGTAATATTTTATCAGATTCTGTATCCAAAAACTTGTTAATATCTTGTAAAATATCAAAAAAATATCAAAAAGGCTATGGAAAGCGGAGGTAGAATGTTCATAAATTAATATGTCATTTATATGTATTTCTAATTAAATTTTTACCCGAATTTTCCGGTTATATATTCTTCGGTGAGTTTTTCTTTTGGGTTAGTGAAAATCGTTGAGGTTTTTGCGTGTTCGATTAGTTTGCCAAGATAAAAATATGCTGTGAAATCACTGACACGTGAGGCTTGTTGCATATTATGGGTAACTATAATGATTGTATATTCTTTTTTAAGGTCGTGAATTGTGTTTTCGATACTTCCTGTAGATATAGGGTCGAGTGCACTTGTAGGTTCATCCATTAAAATAATATCGGGTTTAACAGCAAGAGTACGTGCAATGCAAAGTCTTTGTTGCTGACCACCTGATAGGCTATATGCGGATACTTTCAGCCTGTCTTTTGTTTCTTTCCATAATCCAGCGTGAATTAAGCTCGTTTCCACAAGTTCATCATAAAAACTTTTTTTATGTCTTCCGTTTAATTTTAATCCCGAAATCACATTATCGTAAATAGACATAATTGGAAAAGGGTTTGCTTTCTGAAAGACCATACCAACTTTTTTTCTGATATCGATTCCGCTATATTCTGTAATATCTTTACCGAGGATTTTTATTTCACCCGTTACTTTTGCACCCGGAGTTAAGTCGTGCATAAAATTTAACGCTCTAAGAAACGTAGATTTTCCGCACCCTGAAGGACCAATAATAGCAGTAACGGAATCTTTTTTTATATTAATGTTTATATTATCAATCCCTATTCTTTCATAAAACCAGACATTTAAATCAGTAGTTTCTACCGCTATTACAGATTTTTCTGATTTCGCAGATTTCACTGAAAGAATTTTGCTCACTGCTTTAGTTTCTTCGATTGTATTTATATTTTCTTCAAACAATATTATTAAATATTTTATACACTTTGAGAGAATTTATTTCTTGTAAATATTCTTACTATTAAACTAACGATGAAAACGAGAGCAATTAAAACGAATGCACCAGCCCAAGCTTTTTTATGCCATTCCTCGTACGGTGAAATTGCATAATTAAAAATCTGAACCGGCAGTGAAGCTGTTGGGCTATTGATTGACTCCGACCAAAAGTTGTTACCAAAGGATGTAAAGAGCAAAGGAGCCGTTTCCCCTGCCGCCCTTGCGATTGCAAGTAAAACACCCGTAATAATTCCGCCTGATGCTGTACGTAAAACAATTTTAAGAGTTGTTTTCCATCTTGATATACCAAGTGCTAATGATGCCTCCCTTAAAGATAAAGGAACGAGTTTTAACATCTCTTCTGTTATTCGTGTTACAGTTGGAATCATTAAAATACCGAGTGCAAATCCTCCAGCTATAGCAGAAAAGCTTTTAGTATGCAAAACTATTACACCATAAGCAAAAATACCTACTATTATAGAAGGAACTCCGCTTAATACATCGGTTACGAATTTCACTAAATTTGCAAAATAAGAATTAGAATATTCAGCTACATAAATACCTGCAAGTAAACCTATAGGAATTCCAAATAAAGCACCCAAACCCACAATTTCAATCGAGCCCACAATAGCATTAGCTATACCCCCTCCCGGCTCACCAACAGGTTTAGGAAGTTGAGTAAAAAAATCAATGTTCAGTGAAGAAATTCCTGCCGAAGCAGTATAGAAAAAAATATATATCAAAGGCAAAATTGCAATTAAAGCGGAAACAACACTCAACGTGAGCATTACAATATTAATAACTTTTCTTCGCTTTAAATTACGTGGATTTGCTAATATTTCATTCACTTCCATATTATTTAACAGTCATTTTTTTAGTAGTGCTATAAATTAAAACTCTTGCGAGTGAATTAATAATAAAAGTAACGACTAAAAGAACCAACCCGACTTCTATCAATGAACTTAAATGAATATTACTCGATGCCTCTGCAAATTCATTTGCTATTACAGATGCCATAGAATATGCCGGTTCGAACCACGACATTTTGATTTGTGCCCTGTTACCGATAACCATAGTAACAGCCATAGTTTCACCGACAGCACGTCCGAGACCAAGTACGGTAGCACCGAGTATTCCGCTTTTTGCATTAAGCAGAGCCATTTTAATTGCTTCCCAGCGAGTTGCTCCGAGAGCATAAGCGGCTTCCCTTTGTGCCTGTGGAATAGTTTTTAATACATCACGTGAAATTGCAGAAATAATGGGAGTAATCATAATAGCAAGTATGATTCCCGAAGTCAATAAACCAAATCCAATCTGCGTACCTTTAAAAAACGGAAGGAATCCAAGCGTGGATTCAAGAATAGGCTGAAAAGTTGTTCGCATAAAAGGAGCTAAAACAAAAATTCCCCAAAAGCCATATATGATACTCGGAATTGCGGCGAGAATTTCAATTAAAAAACTTAGAGCAGTTTTAATAATCTGTGGAGCAAGTTCAGAGAGAAAAATAGCAATACCAATGCTAACGGGTAGAGAAATAGCAAGAGCAATAAGCGAAGAAACCACAGTTCCATAAATAAAGGTTAATGCTCCGAACTTTTCTTTTACCGGGTCCCATTCGGAAGAAAAAATAAAATTCCATCCGAAAGCACTTCTTGAAACTTCAGAATCTTTGAACATTTCATAGATAATCCAGAATACCAATAAGATTATAAGGAATGCAAAAAACAATGTAGTTTTTTCAAATAGTATATCGGAAAAATGACTTTTACTTTTTATTACTTTATGTACGTTATCCGCTTTTTTAGATAAAAATTTCATCAATCAAAAATAGAGAAATTTTTAAAGAGTTAGTGTAAAGAAATTGTAAAGAAATTTTAAGAGCAGAAGTTAAGAATTCAGAAGTTAAGAAGTTAAGAAGAAAGTAGTTAGCAGTTAGTAGTTAGTAGTTAGTAGTTAGTTGTTAGTAGTTAGCAGTTAGCAGTTAGTTGTTAGTTGTTAGTTGTTAGTTGTTAGTTGTTAGTTGTTAGTTGTTAGCAGTTAGCTGTTAGCTGTTAGCTGTTAGCTGTTAGCTGTTAGCTGTTA
>JBAZEQ010000062.1:0-10957 GCA_041653855.1 Ignavibacteria bacterium
TACCTTGCCAAACTCACTTAATTTTAACGCAAGTGAAAGCCCGGCAATTCCGCTGCCTATTATTAAAAAATCTGTAACCATAATATATAAAACGAATTTAAATCCCTGTAAGTTCAGAAAATTAATCCCGAATAATCGGGATTAAATACTTTTTTACCATAATAAGTAATTTACTATTCTTAATATTTTATTAAAAGGAAGATATTGGGGAGTAAATTTAAAAATTCATAAGATTTGTAAGGTTAATAAAATTCATTTTAGTAACCGACAGGAGTTTTTCCTGACGGAATTTATGTTCGTAGTCAGATTATACACAAAAAAAACGTTCCCAAATTTTTAATCCGCCGTAGCAGACAGTTTGGGAACGAGTATATTTTATTATTACACTAAATAAATAAAATTCTTTCTTACAACACCGCTTTTATTCTTTTTATTGCTTCTTTTATGTTTTCTCTTGAGTTTGCATAGGAGAATCTTAAATAGCCTTCGCCGAATGCACCGAATGCTGTTCCTGAAAGTGCTGCAACGCCGCCATTATAAAGCAAATGGTCATTGAGTTTTCTTGAGTCGTAACCTGTCTTTGTTATATTCGGGAATGCATAGAATGCTCCGTGTGGCATTACACAGGAGAATCCCGGAATTGTGTTTAAACCTTCGACTATTATTTCTCTTCTTGCTATGAATTCCGCTCTCATTTTATCAGCACCATCCTGCGGACCTTCGAGGGCTTCTATGCAGGCTTTTTGTACCATAGCATTCGTGCAGGAATTGCTGTTTGTCATCAGTTTTGCAATCTTTTGTGCAAGGTCTGCATTCATAACACCATATCCGGCTCTCCAGCCCGTCATAGCATAGGTTTTGGAGAATCCGTCAAGTATAATTGTCCTTTCCTTAAATCCCGGAACCTGCGAAATGCTGAACGGCTCACCTTCAAAAATAAGACGGCTGTATATTTCATCACTTAAAATCGTAATATCTTTATCTTTAATAATTTCTGCAATCTTTTCGATATCTTTTCTTGTCAAAATCCCGCCTGTCGGGTTTTGAGGAGTGTTCAGAATAAGCATTTTTGTTTTATCTGTAACAAGCTTTCTCAATTCTTCGGGGTCAAAAGCAAATTCTTTTTCTTCTTTAAGCTGAATAGGAACTGCTTTTCCGCCCATAAAATTAATCATAGATTCATAAATTGGGAACCCGGGATTGGGATAGATAACTTCATCACCTTCTTCTATCAATGCAATAATGGAATAAAACATTATGGGTTTTCCACCGGGAACCATTACAACTTCTTCGGGTACAAAATTCATTTCCCGTGTTTTACTGACATACTTTGCAATAGCAGTCCTGACTTCGAGAGTTCCTGCGGATGGAGTATAATGCGTATCACCTGCTAAAAGCGATTTAATAGCGGCATCAACAATGTTTTTGGGAGTATCAAAATCCGGCTCACCAATTTCGAGATGGATTATGTTTTTACCTTCGGCTTCGAGCTTTTTAGCTTTAGCCAATACCTCAAAAGCTGTTTCAGTTCCGAGGTTATTCATTCTTTTTGCATACTTCATAAATTTAAAATTTAAATTTTATAATATGTTTGATTTAATATTAAAAATAACTTAAAAAAGCGGTAAATTTATATTAGAGAAGGAAAAATCGATAAATTTTAATAAATCTAAATTATATGTGGGCGATTAAGGATTCGAACCTCAGACCCCTTCGGTGTAAACGAAGTGCTCTAACCAACTGAGCTAATCGCCCTGAATTTTTTAACAAGACTGGTAAAATATCGTTTTTTATGGTAAGTTTCAAACCAAAATTTGGGTCTAATTTAAAATTGAAAATAGATTTTAAAAATAGTATTTTTCAATAAATTAAATTAATTAAGGAGAATTTTGATGTTTAAAAATTTTAGCAGTGGATTTTTAGTCTTTGTTATTATTATTGGTTTTATGATGTTAGCTTCTTGTAACAAAAAAGACGATAAAGAGAATACAGGTAAAGAAAATAAATCATCGAGCGAACTTATCAAAAAGGATGAAAAAGGTGAAAAGGCTGATATGAAATTAGCTCCGAAAGTAAACGATAAATTAAGATACAAAATGTCAGCCAAAACAGTATCTTCCGAAAAGAGCCCGGCAACTATGGATAAAGAAATAATATCGGAACAGCTGATGCAATATTATTACTCTGAGGAAGTTTCCGAAGTCAATAGTACGGGTGTTATAACTTATAAAATGAAATTCGATAGCATATCAATAACTTCTAAAGTAGCAAGCGGGGATTCTTCATTAGCACAGGTTTATAATTCGAACATAAAAGATAGTATTCACTCGATGCCGGATTTTATTCAATATAATGCATTAATAGGACAGGAATTCAAAATGAGAGTGTCATCACTTGGAGAGATTTATGATGTTTATGAGCTTGAACAAATTCATAATAATATATTCAAAGCACTTGGCGATACATTAAGTCCCCAGGATAAATCAACCATTAAAGAGTCAATGGGAGCTGAAGCTTTAAAAAGCATATTTCAAAACCAATTCCAAAAATTCCGCGGTGGTGATATATATAAAGATTCAAGCTGGACATTCACCGTTGAATCGAGTTTACTGGTTTTCCCGATTAAGAATATATTAAGCTATAAAGTAAAGGAATTCCAGGTTACAAACGGGGAAATAATTGCTAATATTGAAGCAAATCTCGGAATTGATTTTATCAGCAAAGAGCAGAAAGATAAATCCGGACTGAATATAAAAATTAGTGAATCAAAAGCCGGTGGAACAGGGACAATTATTTTTAATTTATCGAAAGGATGTATAGTAAAAAAGGAAACTAACACTAATATTATGATGGATTTAAAATTATCTGCAAAAGGACAAAGTGCTAAATCAGTACAGAACTTGACCACTTCTTTAAGTGTAGAATTATTATAATAAAAAATTTTATTTTATCTCATTCCCAAAGATTCAACGAGTTCGGAATTATCAAATACTTTTGGAATGAGATAAACTTTCATTTAAGCAATAAAAAATCAAAAAACATCTTATGATTAATTACGCCATTATCGAACATCCTTTAGTATCACATTACCTGTCAGTCCTGAGGAATAAGAACACAACGAATCCTGAATTTAAGGAATCGCTTGATAAAATTTCTTATCTTCTGGCCAGTTTTGTTTATGAAACACTTAAAACGGACGATATTACTTTTTTAACACCTTTAAAAAAATGTAAAGGAAAAACAATCAGTCATAAAGTTGTATTGCTCCCGATTTTAAGGGCAGGTCTTGGTTTACTCCAGGGCTTCTCAACTTTACTTCCAAATGTTACTATAAGCCATATTGGATTATACAGAGACGAAGAATCGTTAAGACCGGTAAAATATTATTTTAAATTCCCGGAATTCAAAAGTAAAGATAACTTAAAAGTGATTATACTTGACCCAATGGTAGCAACCGGCGGGAGTTCAATTTTTACAATAGAATATTTGTTAAATATGGGTATAAAAGATATCAATCTTGTTTCGCTTTTATGTGCACCCGAAGGAATCAATGCTATAGAAAAGAGATTTAACAATATTCAAAAAAAATATATTAAGATAGTAACATGCAGTGTCGATGAAAAACTTAATGAAAAAGGTTATATATTACCGGGACTTGGTGATGCAGGTGACAGGTTATTCGGGACATAATTTCTTGAAAGCTAAAATAATATAATGTTAAGCAACTATTACAGGAAAAAACTTGATGAGCTCTTACACATTTGTAGGACAAATCTTTCAACAAAAAAGATTAACGAAAATCTTATTACCAACGCTTTTCGTTTTGCTCTTGAAGCTCATAAAAATGATAAAAGAGCATCGGGTGAGCCTTATTTCTCCCACCCATACGAAGTTGCTTTAATAGTTGCAAAAGAAATTCCTCTCGATGACATTTCGGTTGCAGCAGCATTATTACACGACGTTGTTGAAGATACCAAATTCACGATAAACGATTTACAAGCTGAATTCGGAAATGAAGTTGCAGAAATAATAGATGGAGCAACTCAAATAGAAGGCTTAACGGAAAACTATGAGTTGAAGCAAATTGAATCATATAAAAAGATGCTTCTTTCGATGACTTCGGATATTCGTATTATGTTAATTAAGTTTGCTGACAGACTTCATAATTTAAGGACCCTCGAATTCCTGCCAAACACAAGACAGTACAGAATGTCACAGGAAACACTCGAGATATATGCTCCACTGGCTCACCGTTTTGGATTATCGAGTGTAAAATCGGAGCTTGAAGATTTATCATTCAAATATCTCGACAGAAAAGAGTACGATGATATTGCAAACAAGATTAAAGAAAAGAAAAGGGAAAGAGAAAAATTTATTAAGAAATTTATCGAGCCAATAAAGGAATCGCTATCAGGTGAAAATTATAAATATGAGATTTATGGCAGGGCAAAACACATTTACAGTATATATAGGAAATTAAAAACACGCGTGAAATCCTTCGATGAGATATATGATTTATTTGCTGTAAGGATAATACTGGATACTCTGAATAAATATGATTGTTTTGCTGTTTATGGTGTTTGCTCGCAAATATACATACCTATACCGGAAAGATTTAAAAACTATATTTCACTTCCAAAACAAAACGGCTATCAATCGATACATACGACTTTGATGAGTAAAGAAGGAAAGCTGGTAGAAGTGCAGATAAGAACAAGAGAAATGCACGAAATAGCTGAAAAAGGTATTGCTGCACACTGGAAATATAAAGAGAATGTAAAATTAAACGATAAAAAAATCGAAGAATGGGTGCGTTCCATCAGGGATACATTCGAATCTGCCAACAAGGAAGATGAAGAATCAGGACAGCTTATTGAAAGTTTTAAACTCAATCTGTATCAGGACGAGATTTATTGCTTCACTCCAAAAGGAGAATTGAGAATATTACCATACGGCTCTACACCGCTTGATTTTGCCTTTGAAATACACACTGAAGTTGGTATGCGTTGCATTGGTGCAAAAGTAAACGGGAAAATAGTTACTCTCGACGCTCCTCTGAAAAGTGGCAGCCAGATTGAAATTATTACTTCAAAGAATTCAAAACCAAAATTAGACTGGGAAAAATTTGTAGTAACACACAAAGCAAAAACAGATATCAGAAAGTATTTTAATACCGAAAGACGTGAACTGATACAAAAAGGAAAAGAAATTTTCGATAAGAAAATAAAGAAAAGTAAACTACATATAGAAGAAGACGATTTTAATAAGGTTCTTCATAAATTAAAATTCAAAGGTTCACAGGATTTTTATTATGAAATTGCAAAAGACGAAAAGAATACTGAAGATGTTTTAAGAATATTACACGATAAAAGTAAAATACAAGCACTTGATAATGTTGAAAATTTAACTCTGGAAAGCCAAGTAAGCCTTGAAACCGGTGCATCAACCAAATTCGATAAATATGTAAAAGAAGCAAGGTCATCCGATACAGGAATATTAATAGGTGGAGCAACCGACGCAAAAGAAATGCGTGGTATAAAATACGGATTTGCAAATTGTTGCAACCCCATTCCCGGTGATGATGTAATAGGATTTATTACACAAACAGAAGGAATAAAAATACACAGAAAAAATTGCAAGAATATAGTAAACCTTTTTTTGGTAGACCCTCAGAGAATAGTAGAAATCAACTGGGGAGAATCATCGACCGGAGAGTTTACGGGTGGAGTAAAAATCATAGGTGAAGACAAACCCGGGGTGCTGAATGAAATTACAAAGGCAATCTCGAAAAATTTCAAGGTAAATATAAAAAGTTTGAATATTTTCACAAAAGGCTCTATGTTCGAAGGAACACTGATTCTTGCTGTGGAAAATCTTAAGCAGTTAAACGCAATAATAGACAAAATAAATTCGCAGGAAGGTATATTTACAGCTGAAAGATATACAAATAAAACTTATACTACTCATCCGTAGATTTCTTTTTCATCTCAACTATTTTTTTTCTTGCATCTTTATACAATGGACTGCTCTCGGGTACTTTCTCAAAAAACTTTACAGCTTTACCATATTCCTCAAGTTCATAATACAATATGCCTTTTTCATAATCTCCCAATTCTCTTAAATTAGAAAGAGTATCGAGCATATTTATATTATCGGATTCAATATCATTTCCAATTTCTTCTTTATCATAATTAATATCTTCATCCAGACTTTTTTGATTTACCATAAAAAATAAAACAATCCCCATTATAAATACTGACAAAGAAGCCGCAAGTATTGCAATTACTGGTTTCGCAGTTCTTTTCCCCCCTGCGGAAATATATGGGGTACGGTAAAAGGAAGCAATATATTTGTTATAATATTCGGGGTCAGTTTGCTTATAATGATGAGCAAGTTCATCGAAATATTTTCTGTTATTTTTAAAGTAATTTGCTAATTCTTCTTTTGTTGGTCCCATATCAAATAATAATTAAATAAAATTTTACTCTTCACAGGTTACCATTGCGCAGGCATATTCATCCGTATGCGAAATACTTATATTGAAAATCAAAAATGAATAATCATTTTTTTTAGTATGCCTAATATAAGGTTTTCCCTTTTCATCGTTTAATATTTCTATATCTCTCCATCCAAAACTTTTCGAAATACCTGTTCCTATTGATTTAGAGTAAGCTTCTTTTGCAGCAAACCTCCCCGCAAAATGCAAATCAGGTTTCGAGAAAGATTTGCAATATGCAATTTCTTTTTCAGTCAGTATTTTCTCGAAAAACCTATCTCCGAATTGGTCTATGATTCTTTTTACTCTTTTGATATCAATGATATCTACTCCAATTCCTCTTATCATATCAAATATTATTTTCTATTTTAATAATGTTAATCAGTTCGGATATGCATTTTATATCATAATCCGAGCCGGGATGTACTGTATTAAACGTATCTCCGTATCTTGCAAAAACTGTTTTCATACCAACTGCTTTTGCACCAACCATATCCCGCTCAGCCCAATCGCCAATCATCAGGCATTCATTCGGTTTCAAATTTAATCTCTTTAATGCCAGATTAAACGGAATAGGTGAGGGTTTTTTATCAAATGTATCATCATATGTAATCACAACATCAAACAAATGATGAAAATTAATATATGATAACCTGAGCCATGCTTCTTTTGAAGGTGCATCAGATACCACCGCAAGTTTCATTCCCATTTTAATAAGTTCTATTAATGTAGGAAATACTTTTGGGTATGGTTTCAAAGCCGCTTCACGTGCTGTCCTGTAGGCAACTATTCCAGCAGACACAATTTTATAGTCAACTATTCCGTACAAATCGAGTGACAATTGGTCAAAGACCTGCTGGTATTCGATTCCTTCTTTACTATACACTTCTTGAATTTTTCTGTTTGCTTCCCCGGCAGATAATTTTAATCCTGCATCTATCATAGAGTGGATAGCCGCTTCTATAGCTCTCTCTTTTAGAAGCATAAAATCAACAAGCGTATTATCGAGGTCAAATATTATTGCTTTTATCATATTCCGTTAAATTATCAATAGATTTAAAAAATTTAAAGGTGAATCGACTTCAACTTTAAAAAGTCACTTGCCAAAAAAAATGAACCGGTTATTAATATCAAATCATTTTTATTCGCAATTTTTTTCACATTTTTATATGCAGTATTAATATTTTCGGCAATATAAAATTTCCCTTTATTCTTAACTGACTTAAATAATATTTCAGGCTCTTCTGCACGTTTATAATCGGGTTTTGTTAAAATTATAATTGCATTTATTTTTTCAAGTTCATTTAAGCACTTTGCATATTCTTTATCTTTCATCATTCCAAAAATCACATATAGCTTTTTGAATTTAAAAAATTTTAAATTATCCCTTATATTTTTTATTCCCTGTACATTATGAGAAACATCGATTATAACTTTTGGATTATCTCTTAATTTCTGAAATCTTCCGTAAAACTTTGTATTTCTTAAAACATTTTTAAAACCATTTGATATAACTTCTTCTGAAAACGTAATGCCATTAATTTTTCCCAATAAATCCAACGAAGTAAAAGCTGTCTTCACATTATCTATCTGGTATTTCCCGATTACAGGATACATTATACATATAATATTTCTTTCATCTTTATTTTCATTTACATTAATTTCCATAAAATCTTCACTGTATTTTATAATTTTTGCATTCCATAATTCTTTCGCATAAAAAACTTCACTGTTTTTCTCTTTACATTTTTCCCTTATGACTTTTTTTGCTATACTTCCCATTTTTCCAATTACACAGGGTATATTTTTTTTTACTATCCCTGCTTTTTCACCTGCAATTTTTTCAATCGAATTACCCAGATATTCAGTATGGTCTATTGAAATTCCCGTTATAATGGATATCTCGGGTTTAAGAATATTCGTGGAATCGAGCCTGCCGCCAAGCCCCGATTCAATTACAGCATAGTCTACTTTTTGTTTTGCAAAATGCTCGAATGCCATAGCAGTAGTGGCTTCAAAAAAGCTCGGTTTTATTTCTTCGAATAAATTATATAACCTGTTAGTGAAATCTAATATATAATCTTTATTTATCATTTTACCGTTAATCAGAATTCTTTCCCTGAAATCAAGTATATGTGGAGAAGTATAAAGTCCTGTTTTATAACCGTATTCAATTAAAACAGAATTTATTATGGAAGCAACAGAACCTTTTCCATTCGTACCTGCAATATGAATGGATTTAAACTTCTTTTCCGGATTAGATAAATAATCAAGAATTTTTCTTATATTTTTTAAATCATACTTTATACCAACTCTCTCGAGGTCAAAAAGGTATTTAATACAATTTTTATAATTTGAGAATTTTTTCATTATTTTTTAAATATATTGGAAAATAAGTATTTAAGAATAAATTTATAAGACTATAATAATTGTGAATTTATAAGCTCATCATATTAACTCTGTTAGACTTCATATTTTTTGGTCATTCAAGACAATATTTCTCTCAAATGGATTCCTTATTGAATTGTAATGATTAATTAATAACGGTACCTTTATTGTTGAATTAATTTAAAAAAATATTTCTTTTTTAGATAAAATAATAGTCAAAGGGGCAAGGGTTCATAACCTGAAAAATATCGACCTCGAATTCCCAAGAAATAGTCTTGTTGTGTTTACCGGACTTTCAGGTTCGGGAAAATCTTCTCTTGCATTCGATACTATATATGCAGAGGGACAGAGAAGATTTATGGAAACTCTCTCTGCTTATGCACGGCAGTTCGTAGGAGGCATAGAAAGACCCGATGTGGATAAAATTGAAGGGCTTTCACCTTCGATTTCTATAGAGCAAAAAACAATTTCGCATAATCCACGCTCGACTGTAGGAACAGTAACGGAAATTTATGATTACTTGAGATTACTTTTTTCAAGATGCGGTACGCAATTTTCTCCAGATACAGGAAAAGCGGTTACACGCCAGTCTCTCGACCAGATACTCGATAACATTCTGAAATATCCCGATGGTACAAAAATTAATATTCTCAGTCCTGTAATAAAAGGAAGAAAAGGGCATTACCGCGAATTATTTGAAGAAATTGCTTCAGATGGATTTACAAAAGTAAGAGTTGACGGGGAAATCAGGGATATTATTGCGAAGATGAGTGTTGCAAGATTTAAAATTCACGATATCGATGTCGTGATTGACAGAATAAAAGTTTCTTCATCTTCCAAAATGAGGATTTACAATTCACTCGAAGTTGGATTAAGATATAGTGACGGCTTGATTATTGTAAACGACGGGAAAGAAGATAAACTTTTTAACGAGAAACTCTCAGACCCGAATACAGGCAGAAGCTTTACCGAGCCTGCTCCAAATACTTTTTCATTCAATTCTCCTTATGGATGGTGCAAAGACTGTTACGGACTTGGAGAGAAAAAAATAATAGATAAAATAAAAATTTTCCCCGATAAAAAATTATCTTTCAACGAAGGAGCAATTGCCCCGATAGGTAAGCCAAAAAAGACATGGTTCTGTTCAATAATAAAAGGTGTATATGATAAATTCGAAGTCTCTATAGATGCTCCTTTTTCTTCTTATTCAGATGAATTCGTCGAAGTTCTTTTATACGGCACTAAGGAAAAAATAAATTACTCTTATACAAACTCTCTCGGAAAAACTCACGAATACAGTCATAGGTTCACAGGTATAGTAGCATATATAAGCCAGATTACAGAAGAAACATCTTCTGCATACGTGAGGAACTGGGCGGAAAATTTTATGGCAGTCAGCGTTTGCAGTTCCTGCAACGGAGGTAGACTTAAGGAAGATGCTCTATGGGTGAAGATTAACGAGAAAAATATTCACGACATTACAAAAATGTCTATTCACGAATGTAAAAATTATTTTGAATCACTTAAATTCGATGAGAGAAAAGAAATTCTTGCAAAACCGATTATCAAAGAAATAAAAGCAAGATTGGATTTTCTATTGAATGTTGGATTGGATTATATCACTCTCGAGAGAAATGCAAAAACACTTTCAGGCGGGGAAGCACAGAGGATAAGGCTTGCAACGCAAATCGGTTCTCAGCTTACAGGCGTTTTATATATACTCGATGAGCCATCTATAGGTTTACACCAAAGAGATAATATCAGGTTAATCAATTCATTGAAGCATTTAAGAGATATCGGAAATTCTATAATAGTAGTGGAGCATGACAGGGAAATGATTGAATCATCAGATTTCGTTGTTGACCTTGGACCAATGGCAGGCGAGCATGGAGGGAATGTAGTTGCAAGCGGACATCCTAAAAAAATTGACGGGGAATCAATCACAGCACAATATTTAAAAAATATAAGAAGAATCGAAATCCCGGAAAAAAGACGCGATGGTAAAAATCTGTTTGTTACACTAAAGGGGGCAACAGGAAACAATCTGAAGAGTGTTAATTTAAAAATTCCTCT
>JBAZEQ010000063.1:0-10816 GCA_041653855.1 Ignavibacteria bacterium
CGTTTACAATATTTCCCTGCGATGATTTTTTAAGAAGTGGATATGCCAGACGGCACATATCATAACAGGTTTTCAAATTTGTATCGAATATTTTATTATATTGTTCATCTGTAAAATCTCCGGTTTTTTTCCGAATATTCGTACCGATATTATTTACAAGAATATCCAGCTTGCCCCATTTTGCTTCGATTTGTTTTATTACTTTTATTCTTTCTTCGTTTTTGCTCAAGTCGGAATTAAGAAAAAATAGATTTTCTTTCTTTTTTATTTCGACATGTGTCCTTGCGGCGAAAAATACTTCCGCTCCCAAATTAAGAAATTCGTCTACGCATGCTTTTCCGATTCCCTTAGAGCCTCCTGTAATTAAGGCTTTTCGCCCTTTTAAAGTCCACTTTGAAGTCATAATAATTATTTATTAAATTATATAAAACAATACACGAAAATCTCCGTTCTGTAAAATGTAACAAAAATTTTTCGTACATTAAACTAATTAACGAATCCAAGATAAAACTTTTATCGCGGTTGCAGTCAAATTATTTAAAAAAATTAAAAAATATTGTTTTACGTAGAGTCAACTTTATAATTCATTCTACTAAAAACATAGTATTGACATAATATTTCATAGCAACACAGCTATCTTTATTGGTAAAAAATCTTGTAAACTTAATTTCACAAAAAAGAATTAACCATTATAAAACATTGATTTTTTAATAATATACCTTATTTATTAAATTTTAAATTAATTTGCACAAAATTTGCTACCTTTTGCGTGGGGATTGCTATATCTAAGAGAGGAAAAAATACCCACTTCATATATAATTAATTATCGTAATTTTATAAAAATATTATGAAAAAAATATTTTTGCTGTTTTTAATTATTCATTGTACGCTGAACATTGAAAATTGTATGTGCCAGTGGGTACAAAGCAACGGAATATATGGAGGTAACGTGAATTCATTATTCATAAACGGAAATAAGATATTTGCCGGGACGGAAAATGGGGTTTACCTCTCGACAAATAACGGCACTAACTGGACACAAATGACTTTGAATAGCCACGTAGTTGTTTCGCTTACATCGAGCGGAAATAATATTTTTGCAGGAACGAATGATGCAGGGCTTTTTTATTCGACAGACAATGGTGCAAATTGGACACAGAACTGGCTAGATAACCAGATTATTAGGTCTTTTGCAATAAGCGGGAACAAAGTTTTTGTAGGAACCGGCTCCGGGCTTCATCTTACAACAAATAATGGGATGAACTGGACGCAAATTTTATATGGCCGCTCCATATTTTCAATGGCTGTAAACGAAAATAATATTTTTGCAGGAACCGATACGGGTGTCTATCGCTCAACTGACAACGGAGAAACCTGGACACAGACCTCATTAAACGATTTTGTTATTCGCACACTTTCCTTGAGCGGTAATAATATCTTTGCGGGAACAGATCATGAAGGAGTATTTCGTTCGACGAATAACGGTGTTAATTGGGCTCAAACAGCATTAAACGATAAAAGTATTTATTCACTTGCTATAAACGGTAGCAATATTTTTGCCGGAACGCTTGATTATGGTATTTATCTTTCGACGAATAACGGATTAAATTGGGCACAAACTTTCTTAAACAGTCACAAAACCTGTTATTCACTAAAAACTTCCGGGAATTATATTTTCGCCGGAATGCTTGATGAAGGTATATTATTTACTACAAATAACGGAACAAATTGGATACAAACTGCTTTGAATAAACAAACTATCTATTCGTCTTTTGTCAATGGAAGCAACATATTTGTAGGAACATATGAAGATGTTTATCTCTCGACGAATAATGGAACAAATTGGATAAAAACCTCAACGATAAATAATAACTATGTTAACAAAGAAGTTCTTTCACTTACTATCAGCGGGAATAATATTTTTGCAGGAACATTTACCGGTGTATATCTTTCAACAAACAACGGAACAAATTGGCAACAAACAGCAATGTATTATAGTTATGTTTATTCACTTATTACTAAAGGGATTTATTTATTTGCAGGAACTTATATGTATGGGATTTTCTTCTCAACAAATAATGGAGCAAATTGGCAGCAGACATCTTTAAACGATAAATCCGTATATACATTTGTTCTAAAAGATAACAACATTTTTACGGGAACGTGGAGCGGAGTATCGGTGAGCACAAACAATGGAGTAACCTGGACACAGACCTCTTTAAATGTAGGAGTATATTCACTCGCTATATGCGGAAATAACATTTTTGCAGGAACAATAAATACTGTTTATTTTTCTACAAACAACGGCATGAACTGGGTACAAACAAATCTAAGTAATCAAACGGTAATTTCTCTTCTTGTCAGTGGAAATACTATTTTTGCGGGAACAAAGAACGGAATATTTATGACTACAAATAACGGAACAAATTGGTTTATAAAAAACCAGGGATTCAATGGTATACCAACTGTAAATACTTTATGGATTTCAAACAATTATATTTTTGCGGGAACAGATAAATATTCGGCTTGGAAACGAAATCTTTCTGAAATAATAGGAATTAATAAAATCGAAAGTTCAATCCCTTTGGAACACAAAATGTTTCAAAATTATCCAAATCCCTTTAATCCATCTACGATTATAAAATATCAGATACCCCAATTGTCATCCCCGCAAGCTTTAGGCGGGGAACTCGTTCTTTTAAAAGTATATGATATTCTCGGAAAAGAAATAGCAACACTGGTAAATGAAAAACAATCTCCCGGTACGTATGAAGTAACATTCGACGGTAGTGGATTATCATCGGGAATTTATTTTTATAAGCTTATTGCAGGAGATTTTTCAGAAGTTAAAAAAATGTTGATGATAAAGTGATGAAATCGCTTTGTCGGAAATCCGCCGTAGTGGACTTTTAATAAAATAACAAAAAATTAAAAACTATATATGAAATCATTCTTCAGGTTAACCGTATCAATTGTAATAATTTTTCTTCTATACTCAAATTCTTATCCACAAAAGTTTTCTCCCAATTTTCAGATAATCAGAAAAGATACGATAATAGCAATGTCAGACGGGATAAAGCTCGATGTTACGGCATTCTATCCCGATACCACCAAACCCACAGCCGGTTGGTCCGCGGTAATTTTCTGTCACGGGTACGGCGGCTCGAAATATGATTATTTTCTCGATGCAACTCAGCAGGCGGCGGACGGATATTATTGCCTGTGTTATACAATGCGAGGGCAGAGACAATCGGAAGGATTGTCCAACCTTATAAGCACAACGGAAATGAATGATTTTATACAGGTCGTTAATTACGTAAAAAGCAGAACACTTGTTAACCCGCTTATAGTTGGAGCGATGGGTGCCTCACAAGGCGGAACTATTCCGCTTATGGCTACTTGCAATTATCCGGCTTCAAATTTATTGACATCCATCTGTGCCGATGTTTCTTCCCCCGAGTTTGCAACAAGCTGGATAGAAAATAAATGTGTAAAAATGAGTTTGTTATGGTCATTGAGTTATCCCGATTCGATTTGCCGCTATACCCCACAGGTAAAAGCATACAGAAATTGGATTCTAACAGACACTCCCGATAAATGGGACAGCCTTGAATATTATATGCCTATAAACAGAGACTTTACAAATAAACTTCACGATAACACCGTTCCGGTATGTTTAGGGCTTGTATGGCAGGATAAGTTTTTTAATGCCGATGGTTTCCTGAAAAATTTAGGTAACATTTCCAGTGCTTACAGGTTATATGCCGGTACATTCGATGCACACGGTGCCGACCCTGACCAGACAGAAACAAATTTCTATGACTGGATTACGGGCGAGTGGAATGACTACTGGCTAAAAGGTATTCAAAATCATTCTATAGATTCAAGCAAGTATATGTATGCCGCCAGTACTTTTCCGAAAACAAACTCTTGCTGGACGTGGCAAAGATTTTATTCGAATGTATGGCCCCCGCTCGGAACACAAAACGTCAAATTTTATTTACAGCCAAACGGAAGATTATATAATGATGAAATTTATAATGTGTCTTACGATACCATCGGATTTGTTAACGACGTAAAAGACACAACTATGACTATGACAGAAGCTGTGAACAGGGAATTTACAGGTACGGTGTTCAACTCTAAATTTGGAAAAACTCAACTTGTATTCGATACCAAACCCTTGCTCTCAGATACACGTATGGTAGGAACACCCTTCGTAAATATTCACTACAAACCGTCAACCACCATTGCTCAATTCAATATCCAGATATGGGAAGTTCAACCGAGTGGAGCAGGGGAACTAATAACACGTGCAAATTATACCGAAAGAAATATAACTCCGAATGTAATTCGCCAGCTTTATTTTTACGGAACGGCTTATGCTCATACGTTTAAACTTGGTAATATAATTAGAGTTATTATTACCAATCTCGATAATACATCTTACGACCCGTTTTTAAGAACAAATCCTTTTGTTCTACCATCACTTAAAAAAGCAAAGAATGTAATTTATATGAATCCTTATAACCCCACATACGTAAGACTTCCACTGATAGGATTTATACCGATTGGAGTAAAACAGATTTCGAGTAATGTCCCGGATAAATTTTCTTTATCGCAGAACTACCCAAACCCGTTTAATCCAGCAACAAACATTAAATTTTCAATACCCGAAAATGATATATTGAAAATAAAAAACGATATTGTTACATTAAAAGTATATAACATACTTGGCAAAGAAATCGCAACACTTGTAAATGAAAAACTGCAACCGGGAACTTATGAAGTAAAATTCGAGGGAAGCAATCTACCAAGCGGGATATATTTTTATAGATTGGAAAGCGATAACTATAGCAAAGTGAAGAAGATGACTTTAATAAAATAACAAATATGTATTGAAAAGATTGTTACTAATATTTTCGTTTAATTTTTTATTAATAATTACGAATTCTTTTTCGCAGCTAATATATAATAACAAAATAGATTCAATTATTAATCTTGTTTCCATTCCGTCAATTTCACGATTTAATAAGGAATTAACGGGTGATACTCTTGTAACAATCGGAGGTATTACGCAAGTTTTATATTCGCGATACTGGGGGAGTCCCTGTAATAGTATTGTCGCACAGTACATATTCGAAAAATTCCAAAGTTTTGGACTAGTCCCTGAGTACATAGCAAACAATGCAACGAATATAAATGTCTATGCCGTAAAAAAAGGAATAAGATATCCAAATAAAAAATTTATTATCGGGGCTCATTATGACGATATAATTAACCCCGAGCCAGGACCTTACGATACAATTCAAGGTGCAGACGATAATGCTTCAGGAGTATGCGGAGTACTTGAAGCCGCAAGACTTCTTTCTAATATGAGCCTTGATTATACCGTTATTTTCGTAGCATTCGATGAGGAAGAACATGGAATGTACGGAAGTATGGGGTTTGCCGATAGCTGTTATTTAAGGGGAGATACTATATTGGGAGTATTAAATCTCGATATGCTGGGCTGGGATAGCAACAATGATAAAAAGGTTAATGTAATTACGAATATAAACTCAAGTAGTTTATTTGACAATTTTTACAGGTGTAATCAATTATACCAAATAGGTTTGAATGTTGTAAAAGATACACTCTTTGGAGGGTGTGACCATAAATATTTTTGTGAAAGAGGTTATAGAGCTGTAACAGTTATAGAAGATATGAATAATTTTAATCCTTTCTATCATACCAAAGAAGACAAGTTTAACAAGTTTAACATTCCGTATTTTCATAATATTGTAAAAGCTTCGATTGCAACGCTTTTAATATGGACAACAGACAGTTATTTTAGTATTTACCACATTCAACTCTTATCCGGTTTAGATACATCATCAAGAGTAGTTGAAATGGAAATGTATTACCCAAATCAAGTCCAGGTCGGAAGCGGTTCAAATGCTCCGAGATTATATTATAAAATTAATAACGGCTCATATATTTTTACAAATGCTTTTGAAGTCAACCAGAAAAAGTATAAATTCTTGATTCCGGGAAGTCCACCTGGTACAAAAATATTCTATTATATTGCAGCACAGGATGTAACGGGAAATTATTCTATAACATTACCGCCAGGCGGAAACGGAATTAATCCACCCGGAATTAATCCACCTGCCGTTCCATTTGTTTATACTGTTTTTGCAAAGAAAGTATATTATTCAAATACTACTCCAAAACCAATAATAGATTACGAGATTACAAGAGATACCATTCACATTTCCCAATCTGGTATGGTAAAAAATGTTAAATTAAATCTAAATATTAATCATATAAATGATGGGGATTTATATATTTGTTGTTTTGAACCGCTTTTTATTACTTCCACGACTTTATGTAATCATCGCGGGGAAGGAGGGCAAAATTTTATAAATACCACATTTTCGGATTCGGCAATTTTATCAATTTCACAAGGAAGCCCACCCTTCTTAGGTGTTTTCAAACCAGAATTTCCTTTTGAAAATAATGTGCAAATGCAAGGTGATTGGGTATTAACTATATATGATAATAAAGCAGGTGACCAGGGAACTCTATTGAATTGGTCAGTACAAATAGATTATGAAAACATAATCGGAATAAAAGGCGCAAACGGAATAATAAATAATTTTATATTATTCCAAAATTACCCCAACCCGTTTAATCCGGGTACGGTTATAAGATTTCAGATTAAAGATTTAAGATTCACAACTTTAAAGGTTTATAACATCCTCGGCAAAGAAATCGCAACACTCGTAAACGAAAAACTGCAACCGGGAACTTATGAAGTGAAATTCGAGGGAACAAATCTGCCTTCGGGAGTGTATTATTATAAACTGGAAACAGAAAACTATAATGAAACAAAGAAAATGGTTCTAATTAAATAATAAGGAAGAATAAGAACAGTTGTAAGTAGCTAAGTGCACGACACTTTAGTCTAATATTCAATAAAGTAAAAATTACCAAACAAATAAAAAATCAAAAGTTAAATAAAACTAATCAATTTCAGTGGATTCCGTATAAGAATCCCGATAAAAAACATCGGGATTTCGTATAAATCACTCAACATTACGGAATGACAAAAGTGTCGTGTACTATGAGTAAGTAGTTAGTAGATAGTAGAAAAAAACTTTATAACTTTTAAAAACCTTAAGCGTTTTTTGCGTCCCGATTTATCGGGATAAACCCTATAACTAAAAAGGAATATTATGAAAAAACTAATTTTTCTTTTCGTGTTATCGGTTCTATTTTTTAGTGTAAGCATATCGTTTGCACAGCTTTCGGAAACAACAATGAAAGACATAATAGAAACCGTTCAGGATAAAGTTAAATCTCTTGAAAATACAGAAGATATGGAAGTTGTAAATGCTACGATTGATTTGCTCGTAGGAACAAAAGGGGAGAAGTATGTTTACAGGTATCTCGATAACAGCTTCGATTATATAATTTATGCCGTAGGCGACAGAAGAATATCCAAACTAAATGTAGAAGTCCGCAAAAAAGGAAGTAACAACAAATGGATATTTGTTGATAACGCTTCGGGCAGTGAGGTTAAAATGGATATTTACCCCGATACAAGAGCCTTCTATGAATTCACCATCTATGCTTCGGATTATGTGGAAGACAACACAGCGGGACATTTTGCAATTTTAATTTATCACATAGACCCGTCGAAGAAATAAAGCGGCTATCAAAGTTGAAAGTATAAAGTAAAAAGCAAAGACATAAGAGAACGGAAAAGAAAAATTTAAGAATCTTAAAAACTGTTTCATAAAAAACTTATTGCCCTAAGTGTTCTTATTGGTAAAGTTTTTGCACTTTGTTATTGCTCTTTGCGTTTATCACTCTTAATTTTGAAAATGATAGAGTACAAAATTTCGAAGTCCAAACAGGACTTTGCAGACGCAAAAGATTTATTTGTTGAATATGCGAACTCACTTAACTTCGAGTTGTGTTTTCAAAAATTTGACGAAGAAATTTCTAACCTGCCCGAACAATATTCCGAGCCAACAGGATGTATAATTTTGTGTTATGAAGACAAAAAGCCAATCGGTTGTGTTGGATTAAGAAAATTCGGTGAAGACATTTGCGAAATGAAAAGATTATATCTCCGTAAAGAAGCCCGCGGAAAAGGAACAGGAAGAATGCTGGCAGAAAAAGTTATAGCAAAAGCTAAAGAGTTTGGTTATAAAAAAATCCAGCTCGACACAATTGAAACAATGAAGGAGGCAATAGCGTTATATAAATCAATGAGATTCAAAGAAATCTCTCCGTATAGATTCAATCCCGTGAAAGGAGTTATTTATATGGAATTGGAGTTATCCGCCACGGCGGACACAAAGAACGTGGAATAATTATTAATGTAAAATCTATATTTAATTTTAATGAAAAAATATTTAAATATTATCTTCGATGCGGATAATCCGAAATTCGTAAATGCGATAGACGAGTTAGCGTTCTGGTCTGCTCCGTTCGGAATGACTCTGCTGGATACAATAAAAATAAAACCGAATATAAAAGTTCTCGATATTGGTTGCGGCACAGGATTCCCGCTCTTCGAGCTGGCGGGACGGTTAGGAGAAAGCAGTAAAATTTACGGTATCGATACGTGGGATAAAGCAATCAATAAAGTAAGAAATAAAATTTCTCTCTACGAACTCAAGAACATCGATGCTATAAATTGTGAAGCTGAAAGACTTCCTTTTGAAAATGATTTTTTTGACCTGACGGTATCTAACAACGGAATCAACAATGTGCAAGATTTGGAGAAAACTTTATCCGAATGCTACCGCACTTTAAAACCGTGTGGACAGTTTGTGTTTACATTCAACCTTCCCTATTCACTGATAGAGTTTTACAGTGTTTTTAAATCTGTTCTCGAAGGTCTGGGGCTATTAAACGAAATTCAGAAAGTTGATGAGCATATATTCGAAAAGAGAAAGCCTCTGGATTACATGGAAAAGATTGTTACAAAAACCGGCTTTAAAGTTAATAACAAAATCGAAAATAAATTCAATTATAAATTCGTAGATGGTAATGCATTTTTCTCTTACCCGATGATTCGTTTTCATTTCCTGCCGCCGTGGAAAAATCTCATTCCAGAAAAAAGGATTGAAGAAGTGTTCACTCTTTTAGAAGAAAAGCTAAACGAAATATCATCAAAGCAAGGCGAACTTGTGATGACGATTCCGTATGCATGTTTTGATTGCAGAAAATAAAAACCTCTACACCAGAGAACACGGAAAATACGTATACTTTTAAAAACAGTATTGAGATACCGAGCAGTGTTTTAAAAATCTATATGTCAAAGAACGGGAAACGTGTTACAGTAAAAATTTTATCTAAGTTATTGTTTTTTATGAAAAAATTTTTTGGGAAACGTTTCAGTGTTACAGTTTTGTTTTTCTTCCGATTTAACATATGATTTATCAGTAATTATTTCATCAGAATCCGTTATAACATCGTTACTACCGGGTATAACAGTGTTATGATTATTGGAATCCACTGATGTTAAGTCCGATTCAGGAGATATATTATCTTTAAAACTTATACCCACTTTCAAAATATCATTTTCGTAAGCGGATAAAATATCGGAAATTTTTACAAAACGCCCGAACAGGGGGTCGTAATCAGAAAAAACACCGTCGTCTTTTATTTTACATTTTTTCAAAACTTTGGTTATACGTTCGATTTCACTATTAAGAAAATCTATTCGCGAGTTTTTTAAATCAATAACTTTTTTCTGCAAATCACAAAAAGATTTATTTCTTTCGGACAGGATGCTCATAGAGAATTTTTTATTCCAGTTACATATAGTAGTCGGTGATTTTTTCAGTGTTTTGGCGATATTTCGAATGGAAGAGCCAGAAGAGCGGAGCGAGACGAATTGCTTTTCCATATCAGTTAGAGCAGACTGGAAGCCGGGGGGAAGTTCAACGTTAAACAAGCTCATAATGTAATCCTTTTAGATTATTTATAATATTTTAATTTAAGCTAATACGATTATAACAAAAACAGATTGATTTGTCAAGGGAAAAGAGCTTTTTGCCACAGAGTACACAGAGAAGACGCCGAGAAACACCGAGAGAACCTATTTTTTTAAAATACTAAAGTAGGTTACAATTAATCATTTTCCCTTGTGGGAGAAATTACTTTATTTCTATTAAAACTCATTTAAACTATTTTAAAGGTTTTACTGTAAAAAATTTATATGGACAGAACATTACGTTTAGAAAAAGAGAGTATTGGCAAATTAATCTTTGAATTTTCTCTCCCTGCTATAATCGGTATGATGGTTATGGCGTCTTATAATATAGTTGACAGAATATTCGTAGGAAGAGGTGTAGGAGCGCTTGCGATTTCGGGAATAGCGATTACATTTCCCGCAATAATTGTTTTTATGGCATTTGCTATGCTGGTGGGGATTGGTGCAACTGCGGTAATTTCGATACGATTAGGTGAAAAGAATATTAAGGAAGCAGAAGAGACGCTTGGCAATGCATTAACTCTTGCAATAATTATTTCCATAGTTCTTACTGCGATTTTTTATATTTTTCTTGACCCGATACTAAAAGCATTTGGCGGAAGCGGTGAAGTTTTTCAGTATGCAAAAGATTTCTCTCAGATAATGCTGATTGGCGGTGTGTTCCAGATGGTTTCCTTTACAATGAACAATATAATACGCGGCGAAGGAAATCCAAAAATGGCAATGACTACTATGATAATAGGTGCAGTGCTTAATACAATTCTCAACCCGATTTTTATTTTTGTATTGCATTGGGGAATAAGGGGCTCTGCCTGGGCA
>JBAZEQ010000064.1:0-10806 GCA_041653855.1 Ignavibacteria bacterium
TTTTCGTCTTTATCTTCTTCTACTATTCTTGCAACTGCTGATATTGTATCATGTTCACTAAGCCTGATTACTTTTACTCCTTGTGAATTTCTTCCCATTACACGGATATCTTTCATTTTTTGTCTAATCAAAATTCCTTTAGATGTAATTATCATTAAATCGTCCGAATCCGTAACTTCTTTAATGGAAATCAGTTTACCTACTTTATCTGTTGTTTTGACTGTGATGACACCTTTTCCACCTCTGTTTGTAACCCTATAATCGGCAAGGTCACTTCTCTTTCCGAAACCTTTATCGGTAACTACTAAAATTGTAGCACTTGGTCTGATAACTGCTACCAAACCTACAACAAAATCACCTTTACCAAGTTTTACACCGCGTACACCCGTTGCTGTTCTGCCCATTTCTCTTACTTGGGCTTCATTAAACCTGATTGCCTGACCACTATGAGTTCCGATTACTAATTCCTGTGTTCCGTTTGTGAGTTTAACTTCTACGAGTGAATCGCCCTTATTTATGTTTATTGCATTAATACCGTTTCTTCTGATATTTGAATAGCTGTCTAACTTGGTCTTTTTAATGATACCCATTCTTGTAACCATAGTTACAAAAAGCTCAGCTCCAAAATCTTTAACCATAACAAACGAAGAAATGTTTTCGTCTTTTTCTTTTTCAATCAGGTTTAGTATGGATTTTCCTCTCGATGCTCTGGTACCTTCGGGGATATCATAGACTTTAAGCCAGTAACATTTTCCTTTATCTGTGAAGAACATAATGTACTGATGAGTCGAACCTATGAACATATGCTCGATGAAATCATCGTCCTGGCTGCCTGTAGATGCGGCAGTGATGCCTTTCCCGCCTCTTCCCTGTGATTTGTATGATGAAACCGGGATTCTCTTTATAAAACCTTTATTCGATATTGTGATTACAACGTCTTCCTCTTTTACAAGTTCTTTCATCATTTCGTCATCGGACATCTTTTTTACATCAAATATAATGGTTGTTCTTCTTTCGTCTCCGAATTTATCTTTTATAAATTTCAGCTCATCACAAATAATTTCTTTTCTTAATGAATCGCTTGCAAGAATCCTTTTAAGTCGTTCAATGGTTTTAAGTATTTCTTTATATTCTTCTTCAATCTTCTTTCTTTCTAGTCCTGTTAGTCTTTGCAGTCTCATTTCGAGTATAGCTTGAGCCTGAATTTCGGAAAGCTTGAATCTTTTCATCAATCCCTGCTTTGCTGTTGCAGTATCTTTTGATTTTTTTATGAGTTTAATAATCTCATCTATATTATCTAAAGCAATTATATATCCTTCGAGTATATGTGCTCTTTTCTCTGCAGTCTCAAGGTCGAATTTAGAACGTCTGATAATTACTTCGATTCTGTGATTGATAAAATATTGCATCATTTGTTTAAGAGTCAGAACTCTCGGAATTCCTTCGACGAGCGAAAGCATTATAATTCCAAAAGTAGTCTGCATTTGTGTATGCTTAAACAAATTATTTAAAACTACATGATAGTTTGCATCTCTTTTTAATCCTATTACAATCCTCATTCCGTCTCTATCACTTTCATCATTTATGGAGGAGATATCTTCAATTTTTTTATCCCGGACAAGGTGAACTATGGTTTCGATAAGGGATGCTTTATTTACCTGATATGGCAATTCCGTAACAATTATGTTCTGTTTCCCGTTTTTTTCGGATTCTATCGAAGCCTGAGCTCTTAAAATTAATTTTCCTCTGCCGGTTGTATAAGCTTCTTTTACAGTTTCATAACCATAAATAATACCACCTGTAGGGAAATCCGGAGCTGTAACATATTTCATCAATTTTTTAATATCGGTATCTGGATTTTTTATCAAATAAATAATTCCGTCAACAATTTCACATAGATTATGGGGAGGTATATTTGTAGCCATACCAACTGCAATACCGTTCGAACCATTAACTAAAAGGTTTGGTAACAGCGATGGCATTACTACCGGTTCTTTCAGAGTATCATCGAAATTCGGAACGAAATCTACGGTATTCTTTTCAAGGTCAGTCAGTATGGTCTCCGAGATTTTTGCAAGACGGGCTTCTGTATAACGCATAGCCGCAGGGGAGTCACCGTCTATCGAACCGAAGTTTCCCTGCCCGTCAACGAGAGGATAACGTAGGGAAAAATCCTGAACCATTCGTACCATTGTACCGTAAACCGCTTGGTCACCGTGCGGGTGATATTTACCGAGAACCTCTCCGACGATACGGGCGGATTTTTTATATGCTCTATTGGATGCAAGACCAAGTTCGTTCATTCCAAATAAAACTCTTCTGTGAACCGGCTTGAAACCGTCACGAACATCGGGTAGAGCGCGTGAAACTATTACAGACATTGAGTAGTCAATATAAGATGTCTTCATTTCATCTTCTATATTGACAGGTATAATTTTTTCGTTTGGCATAAATAATTTAAAGTTCAATATATTGAAAAATTACAAACTTCCGAATTGATTTCGAATCGTTGCAACTGCTGTAAAAATTTATAAATGTGGAGCTAACAGGATTCGAACCTGCGACCCTTTCGTTGCGAACGAAATGCTCTACCAACTGAGCTATAGCCCCATATGAAAATCGTTTAAATCATTCAAATTTACCGATTTTTAATGAGTTAAACAATGTAAGGAATTGTATATATTCGAACTAAATAGTTAATTTATAATCAGGATATAGATTATATAGATAATTGTGAAAATAACTATTGAGGATGTTATATACCGAATAACAGATTGCATAATGCGTCTGGTAATACCCCATTTGGGGCGGATTTGAGAATGGTTTTTTCGAAATATCTGTCTTTATCTATTCGGGTTTCAAGTGTGTTATTGTTTCGGCGTGTTACTGTATTATTAAAAATATGCCATTCCGAATTATCTGTTGATTTTAAGAAAGTGCCTTGATATCCTAAATAAGCAGGTTTTATTCTAGAAGGTTCTAGCGTTGTTTTTAATGTATTCCATATTTCGAGTAGTTTTGAAACTCTTGTTTTTTCAAGTTTCCAGACGTGCTGTCTATCTTCAAAGTCAAGCTTCGTTTTACATAACCACTCTTGTTGTAAATTGTTTTTTTTCAAAAGTCCAAACTAATAATTCTTTTTAATATAAATTTATTCTATTACGTGAAAAATATATGCCAGTGAATTTAAATATCCATTTTTTGTTGTGTAATTAAATTTAATACACGTTTTCAATATATTGAAAAATTAATTTGGATTATTGGAAAACGTATACCCATATTTCCAGCCTTTTTGGTCGTTTACTTCTTTATAACCGTACATCTTAATCAAAACCTTTAGCCATTTATTGGCTTCAAGTTCACTTGCAAATATTCTCTGCCACCAATCCATAGGTTGTCCGTGCTTTCTTTTTATTACATCCGGGTTATTTGTTAAGCCTACGTATTTCATCTTTTGAGGGATAATGTTTAATTCGAACATATTTGATTTTATTTAAAATTTAATTGATTCCATTTACTATATCCGAATCCTTTCTTTTTCTTATCTGCTAAAAGTAGTTCAATTATTTCATTTTGGTAAAAAGATTTTATTTCTTCTTTCCCGTTATCTCCTAAAGAATCTCCCCCGTGAATCTTTTTCCGATGACGACATCTTTTTATATATTTAATATTAGTCATTATTATCTATTATTACTTATGTATTTAATATTAGTCATTATTATCTATTATTACTTCTACTATTCCACCATCTTGATCATATACTATTCTCACCCACTGTCCATCCATATATACTGTTTCAACTCTATAATCACTTGGAATATCAGCATATGATTTAGCTGTAAAGAAAAAACCAAAAGAAAGAACCAGTGTTAATACAACTACAAATAATTTCGTAACAGCTTTCATTTATTAAATCTCCTTAATTTTTTATGTTTTTATTTTTAAATAATTCTTATACAAAAATATACAGAAAGATATAAATCTCCAAATACATACCCCCCCATATTGTCGCTCGAAATGGGAAAAAATATTTTATAAGAATTAATAAAATACTTGCTTTTTACTAAATAATCACATATTTTTATGGAAACAAAAGGGGTCGTTTTGTCGCTCAAAAAACCCCAAAATAAATATTGAAAAATGATAGACCATCTTGTAATAGATATTTTAAAGAGTTTTTCAAGTGAAGAGATAAAACAATTTAGACGTTTTCTTTCCTCACCCTATTTCGTTAGAAGCGAGACAGTGGTTTCATTATTTAATCTTTTAATAAAATATTACCCGAATTTTAATAGTAAAAAGTTAACTAAGGAGTATTTAAGTACTAATATTTTTGCATCGGAAAAATACAACGATTCAACTGTCAGAAATGCCCTTTCAGATTTGCAGGATACGTGTGAATTGTTTATGACCCATGAAAATTTCAGAAAATCGGCTACTTTTTCCTTCGATTTTCTTTTGAAAGAATTAAGGGATAAAAAATTAGGCGAGGTTTTTAAGAAAAATTCAGCAAAACTCGATAAACAATTTTCATCTGCTAATAATATTATAGATTCAGAATATTATTTAACGAAACACAAATTTGAATTAAATAAATTCAATTATTATTCCTTAAATGAAAAAGTGAACGATAGCAGTGAAGCAGATTTACATTTTAATCAAATATATAGTTCAGGATTGTATCTTACTATTCATTATATTATTGAAATTGTTTCGATTTATTTAACCAGCGTATTTTATTCCATTCAGTATAACAGGCCTATTACAAATAATTTTCTTTATAAATTAATTTCAATATTAAATATACGTGGATTGGAAAATTTAATCGAAAACAGTGAACATAATTTCATTATTAAGATTTATATTTCACTTTTAAAAACTTTTCAAAATCTGGATGATGAAAAGGCTTATTTGGAATATAAAAATATTTTTAGAAGCAATATGAATAAGCTCAATAAAGACGAAATATGGTTTCACTATTCAAACCTGATAAATTATTGTATGATAAAAGTTAGAGATATGAACAATAAGGAATTATACGATAGTGAACTTTTCACATTATATCAAGAAGTATTGCAAAATGATTACTATAAAAATAGTAAATCGGATTATTTGAGGTTTACACTTTACAGGGATATATTATTCACAGGACTGAGACAGAAAAAAATTAACTGGGTTGAAAATTTTATTTTAAATCAAAGTTCCAAGTTGCATAAATCCGATAAAGATAATATGATGAATCTTGCATATGCATATCTATATTATGAAAAAGGAGAGTATATGCAGAGTTGGAAATATTTTAATAAAATTAAAATAGATTACTTCTTCTTTAAGTTCGATTTAAAAAATTATGCTTTGAAGATATATTTTGAACTTGGTTATTATGAAGAAGCGTTAACATTAATAGAAAATTACAAGAAATTTCTCGATCGAAATGATCTAATGTCGGAATCAGAACGAAACAGAACGAAAAGTTTTATTACTTACCTATCCAAACTAATATTATTTAAAGCTGGTCAGATACCCTATAAGCAATTTTCAACCTATCGAAGAAGATTAGAATTGGCTAATGATATTTCAAATAGAAATTGGATATTAAATAAATATGAAGCATTCGCTTCAGAAATTAAACATAGCAGAAAATTAAAATCTGCATAATCAATCTTTAATATAATCACTTCGATTTATAAAGTCATTATTATTACATTAAAATCGTAACTTTATAGTATTATGATTATTTTAGACTTGAATGAATCACATTAAATAATAATTTTATTAATAGGTTATTTCCAATATTATGAAAAGAGTATTAATAGTCGATGACGAGTCTTTATCCAGAACAATCTTAAAAAAAATTGTTTCAGAAGCGGGTTATATTGTTACTTTAGCTTCTAATGGAGAAGAGGCACTGAAAAAAGTCACTACTTCCAAATACGATATAATGCTAACGGATTTAAATATGCCCGTAATGAATGGAATTGAACTAACTGAAGAAGTCTTGAAAATAGAGCCTGATATGATTGTGATACTGATAACGGCATATGGTTCTATTAGAACTGCTGTTAATGCAATCCGGCTCGGGGCATTTGATTTTCTCTCGAAACCCGTTAATAAAGATGAACTATTATTAATAATAAATCGTGGAAAAGAAAAATTATCCCTGGTAAAAGAAAATATTCTTCTATCGAGGGAATTAAAGAAAGTAAAAAATGTTCCATTTGTAATATCCGAAAATGAAAAGGTAAAAAGTATTCTGGATGATGCTAAACAAATTGCATTATCGGATTCAGCTGTATTAATTTCTGGGGAAAACGGAACAGAAAAACAGGACCTTGCAAGGTTTATTCATTACAATAGCAATAGAAGCAAATATCAGTTTGTTACAATTGATTGCACTTTGATGGATAATGAGATAATCGAATCGGAATTGTTCGGAAATATAAAAGGTTATAATAAGAAATTAAGTACTTCAAGAAAAGGTTATCTCGATATTGCAGAAAACGGGACTATTTATATTAATGAAATATCGAATTTAAACCTGCAAATTCAATCAAAAATTCTCCGCATATTAAATGAAGAGCAGTTTTTTAGACTGGGTGAATCTAAAACACATCTTACAAATGTAAGAATTATTGCTTCTACATCTTTAGGTCTTGATAGTCTTGTTGCCGAAAATAAATTCAATAAGGAATTATCCGAAAAACTTGGTTTATTTGAAATCAAAATTCCGGGTTTAAAGGAAAGACCCGAAGATATTTTATATTTCTTTAATAAATATTTGGAAGAATTTTCATTAAGAAAAAAGATGCCTATCAAAGAAATTAGTCCCGATGTAACAAGAATGATAATAAATTATTTATGGCCCGGTAATTTAACGGAATTGCGTAATGTATGCGAACGTATTGTTATCTTGAGTAATAATGGTGTAATTACTAAAGATTTGTTTCCTGAAAATATAATTGAAGTTGACCAGTATAGGGATTTGTTTTCTAATAGTAATTATAAAATAAATAAATCAAAAGCGGTACGCGAATTTGAAGTGAATTTTATAAAAAAATATCTTAAACTGTGTAAAGGAAATATTAGCGAGGTTGGGAGGGTAATCGGGTTCCACCAGATAAGCCTTCGTCAAAAAATATCGAAGCTCGGTATTAATCCAAAGGAATTTGTAATGAAAAATAAAAATAAATGATTAAGAAAAATCCAAAGGAAAATAAATTAAATATTTTAGAGGTATTCGATAATTCTTATCCAAATAGAAATTATTTAATTGTTCATAAAACAAGTGAATTTACATCAGTCTGCCCAAAAACCGGTCAGCCGGATTTTGGTTCTATCGAGATTTCCTATATTGCAAAAAAAAAATGTATTGAACTGAAATCTTTAAAATTATATTTGCAATCGTTTAGAAACGACGGAATATTTTATGAAAATGTAATTAACCGGATACTCGATGATTTGGTTTCGGTTTTAAAACCAAAATGGCTCGAAGTAAAAGGAATATTTACTACCCGCGGAGGATTATACTCGACCGTAATCTCTTCATTCGGAAAAAAATAGAAATTTTTTATAATATAAAATCATATTATTATGGAATATAGGATTGAACACGATACTATGGGTGAAGTGAAAGTCCCTGCTGATAAATATTGGGGAGCACAAACCCAGAGGTCGAAAGAAAATTTTCTTATTGGCGAACAGCTTATGCCGAAGGAAATTATTTATGCATTTGCTATATTAAAGAAAGCCGCCGCTATGGCAAATTTCGACTGCGGTGTACTGCCCGAAGAAAAAATGAAACTAATTTCCCGGGTTTGTGATGAAATACTTGCTGGTAAACTCGATGACCAGTTCCCGCTGGTAGTTTGGCAAACTGGCTCGGGAACGCAATCGAATATGAATGTGAATGAAGTAATTGCAAACCGTGGACACGTTTTAAGCGGTGGTAAACTCGATGATAAAAAGAAAATTTTACACCCGAATGATGATGTGAATAAATCCCAGTCTTCAAACGATACATTCCCGACCGCTATGCATATAGCCGGATATAAAATGATATTTGAAAATACCATTCCCAAAGCCGAAAGACTGATGAAAGTAATGAAAGAAAAATCCGATAAGTTCAGGGAAATTGTAAAAATCGGAAGAACTCACGTTATGGATGCTACACCACTTTCGCTTGGGCAGGAATTTTCGGGGTATGTTTCTCAAATTGACCACGGTATAAGAGCGATCAAAAATACACTAAAACATCTGTCCGAACTTGCTTTAGGAGGTTCTGCTGTCGGAACAGGATTAAATGTTCCGAAAAATTATGACGTAATAGTTGCAAAACATATTGCAGATTTGACAGGATTACCATTTGTAACTGCTGAAAATAAATTCGAATCACTCGCCGCACACGATGCTATGGTGGAATCTTCGGGAGCGTTAAAAACTCTTGCCGTCAGTTTACTTAAAATTGCAAATGATATCCGCCTGCTTGCATCAGGTCCTCGAAGCGGAATAGGTGAATTGCTTCTGCCGGAAAATGAACCCGGCTCTTCCATTATGCCGGGAAAAGTAAACCCGACTCAGACCGAAGCTATGACTATGGTTTGTGCACAAGTAATCGGAAACGATACTGCAATAACCGTCGGTGGAATTTACGGACATTTTGAATTGAATGTATTTAAACCTGTAATGATTTATAATCTCTTAAATTCCGCACGTCTGATTGGAGATGCCTGCGAATCATTCAACGTAAACTGTGTAGTTGGAATTGAAGCCAACATCCCTGTTATAAATAAACATGTTGAAAATTCTTTAATGCTCGTTACGGCATTAAATCCTCATATCGGGTATGAAAACTCCGCTAAAATAGCAAAGAAAGCCCACAAGGAAGGGAAAACCCTCCGCGAAGCGGCAATCGAGCTTGGTCTTGTAACAAATGAACAATTCGACCAGTGGGTAATACCCAAAAAAATGGTAGGGAATTTGTAATTTTATTAAATTAAAAAAATTATAATGGCGGTTTAAGAATTTAAACCGCTTTTTTTATTTAAATTATGATGTTTTTTTTCATTTTTAATATAGATAAAAAATAGTATTTTGCATAACCGCAATATTTGGAAATGATTATTTCTACAACATTTTAAAATATATTTTTTCTTTTATGATAGAAAAATTTAAACAGAGGATTGTATCCGCAGAGGAAGCTGTTAAAGTTATCAAATCGAACGATTTAGTGCATTTACACGCAAATAGTGCATATCCGGCTACGCTGGTAAATGCGATGTGTTCACGATATAAAGAATTAGAAAATGTGAAGGTATCACATTTGACAACATTTCACAAAGCTCCGTATGTGGCTCCTGAAATGGCTGGACATTTTGTACATCACGCATTATTTACATCCGGTAACGTAAGGAAAGCAGTAAATGAAGGAAGAGCGGACTGTTATCCTGTCTTTCTCTCGGAAATAGGTTGGTTAATCGAATTAGGAAGGCTGCCTATTGATGTTTGTATGTTGCACTTATCAGCTCCGGATGAACACGGATACTGCTCTTTTGGAGTGAGTAACGAAGTTACAAAGATTGCGGCTGAACATGCAAGAGTCGTAATTGCACAAATTAATCCGAAAATGCCGCGTGTCCTTGGTGATAATTTTATTCACGTCAGCAAGTTAAAATATATTGTCGAAGTTGATGAACCCCTACTCGATGTTCCGATGGTTGATGCTAATGCCTCCGAAGAAGAAAAGCTGATATATAAGAAGATTGCCGAATACATTTCATCATTAATCTCAGATGGTGCTACACTGCAAATGGGTATCGGTGCTATCCCCGATGCTGTTCTGTGGTTTCTTAAAGAGAAAAAAAATCTCGGGATTCATACTGAAATGTTTTCAGACGGATTAATCGAATTAATTGAACTTGGTGTGGTTAATGGTGAGAAAAAAACTTTTTTACCAAATAAAGTTGTTGCTTCATTCGTCATTGGGACTAAAAAAGTTTTCGATTTTATTGACAATAACCCGATTATTGAATTCAGGTCATCTAAATTTGTAAATGACCCTTTTAATATTTCTAGGAACGATAATATGATATCTATAAACTCTGCAATTCAGGTCGATTTAAGCGGGCAGGTATGCTCGGATTCTATGGGAACGAGAATATTCTCTGGTTTCGGGGGACAGCTCGATTTCGTTAGAGGTGCTATGAGAAGCAAAGGCGGAAAATCGATTCTTGCATTTTCCTCTACTGCAAAAAATGATACAATCTCTAAGGTAGTTCCTATTCTTACACCCGGTTCCGGTGTCGTTACAACAAGAGGGGATGTGCAGACCATAATTACTGAATATGGAATTGCTGATTTATACGGAAAAACTTTGAGGGAAAGAACCAAATTGCTTATCAATATTGCTCATCCGAAATTCAGGGATGAACTCGAACAGAAAGCAAGAGAATGTAAATGGTTGTGGTGATTTAGTTTGTAAAGTCTATGGAGTGATAGAGTATGAAAGATATGTTGTGCAATGGTATCAAATAGTTTATAAATAGTTTTTAGCTCCGAAGGAGTGATATTTTGGTCGAAATGGATTGTTCTGATTTTATTTATAAGGTTGAACATATATGAACAAGAAAAATAAAACCGCGATTGTACTTGTCAGCGGCGGAATGGATAGTGCGTTAACCGCCGCTTTTGCTTTTAAGAAATACAACCTTGCATTTCTTCACGTTAACTATGGTCAGAAAACCGAGAAGCGTGAGTTGAAAGCTTTTAAAAACATAGCGGATTATTATGGCGTAAAAAAAAGATTAGTAG
>JBAZEQ010000065.1:0-10755 GCA_041653855.1 Ignavibacteria bacterium
TATAAGAATCCCGATAAAAAACATCGGGATTTCGTATAAATCACTCAACATTACGGAATGACAAAAGTGTCGTGTACAGAGGTTTTCTTTGTGCTATGCTTTTTTGTATTTCATATTTGACATAATATTTGTTATTTGTCAAAGACCCACTACGGTTTGTATTTAACAATTTGTTAATTTTAAATATTATGGAATATATTTTTTCGACACTTTTTATAGCATTCATAGCCTTATTTCCGCTGGTAAACCCGATTGGAGCAATACCGGTGTTTTGTTCGTTAACCTCAGATTTATCTATCGAGCAAAGAAAGAAAATAGCTTTAAAGACAGCAATAAATGTTTTTATAATACTACTTGTATTTTACTTTATCGGTGAATTTTTACTTGAATTTTTCGGAATATCGCTTGGAGTTTTGAAAATTGCAGGAGGTCTGATTGTTGCAAATACAGCTTGGGAATTGGTTACAGGAAAAAACAAACTCACGACTGAAGAAAAAAACGAAGTTAAATCGAAAGAAGATATTTCTTTTACACCGATGGCATTGCCTCTTCTAAGCGGACCCGGTGCAATCGGAGTTGCGATAGGTTTATCTATTAAAGAAAATCAAATCATATATACCTTAGGAAGAGGTGCAGGTATTTTTTTAATTGGTGTTTCGGTTTATATTGCACTTTTACTTTCTCTTCCTTTATTTAAACTGCTCGGAAAAACCGGTGTTGGAATACTGAATAGAATTATGGGATTTTTTATACTGGCAATTGGTGTTCAGCTTGTGGTTAATGGAATCATTATGTTGTTTAAAAATTAAAAATGTTAAGTTCTGATTTACGAATAAATATTAGTCAAGCAAAAATGTCTAATATCCGTGAACTGCAATTAATTTATTACATCGATAACACATATTTTTTTTATAATAACTGAAGTTACGTAAAATACTAAAAGTTCTTAAGTTCAGCCCATTGCTCTTCGCTTTTAATCCCGATTCTTTTTATCGGAACGGATTCATCCGTGGGAGTTTGATTAGCATCGAATTTAAACTGTTTTAATTGAAAATCCGCTATGGTGGACGATTTTTATAATGCAGTATAAAAATAAAACATTACAAATTATGATTTGCGTAACTTTAGAAAATAATTTTAATAAATGTATTACTAAATATAAAAATGATTAATTTTTATATACAAAAGAATGTTTTTGTTTCTTATATTAATCAATTATTTTAATAATCGATATGAAGCTTGGGAAATTAATAAACCTTATATTACTGATACGACCAAAACAATGGCTAAAGAATGTTTTTGTTTTTGCGGCTATACTATTTGCGGGACAATTATTAAATATTAGTTTATTTATTAATAACATTATAGCCTTTCTTGCTTTTTGCGGTGTATCAGGAATGACATACATAATCAACGATATCACCGACATAGAAGCGGACAGGATACACAAGAAAAAAAGATTCAGACCTTTAGCTTCGGGAGAGGTTACGATAAAAGAAGCAAAAGTATTTTTCTTAATACTCGCCGTTTTAACAACCTTATTATGTTACAAATTAGGTTTATATTTCTCTTCAATAGTAATGATTTATTTTGTAATAAATCTTTTTTATTCATTATGGGTTAAGGATATTGTAATAGTAGATGTATTTTTTATTTCATTCGGATTTATGCTAAGGGTTGTTGCAGGAGTGGCGGCGATAAACGTTTCGATTTCAAGCTGGATGATACTAACTACAATTTTCATTTCACTATTTCTCGCAATATCGAAAAGAAGAGCCGAGCTATCTTCGGTTAATACAGAAAATATCGATAAGCAAAGAAAAGTATTGAGCTATTACGATATAGCTTTCACAGACCAGATGAATACGGTAGCGGCGACAGGGACAATAATATGTTATGCACTATACACGGTTTCCGAAAAAGCGACTTCAACATTTCATACAGATAACCTGATTTACACGACACCATTTGTCATATACGGCATATTCAGGTACCTATACCTGATTCACAAAAAAAATCTCGGTGAGAATCCCGAGCAGATAGTAATCAAAGATATTCCTTTGATAATCAATTCAGTCTTGTGGTTCCTTGTATCGGTATTTATTATTTACAAACATAAATTTTTTAATTAATACTGACACCCGTAACAGATAAATATAACGTTTCACAGTATAAAGCTGAATCAATACTATTAATAGTTTCGTTCGCATGGGGTTTGAGTTTTCCTATGATTAAAATCGGGTTGGAATATTCACCTCCGTTTACTTTTGTATTTATACGATTTTTTATAACACTAATAATATTCACAATTATTTTTTATAAAAAAATTGTAAAATTCAAATTTGTCGATGTAAAATACGGTATCTATTTAGGTATATTTCTTTTCATCGGTTTCATTACACAAACGACCGGATTAAAATATACTACAGCATCAAATTCGGCTTTTATTACAGGAACGAATATAGTATTACTTCCATTTGCACAAATACTTATACTAAAAACAAAACCGAAATTCGAAAACATTTTAGGGATAGCAATAGTAACAATCGGGTTGTACTTTTTAACGAACATAAAAGGAACTGAAACAAACATCGGGGATTTGATTACTATTTTTTGTGCAATATCTTTTGCTTTTTATATAGTATATCTCGATAAGTTTTCGGTTAGATCAGATACCAATGCATTAATCTACGGACAATTTATAGCTACGACTTTTTTATCGTTACTATCAGTATTATTTTTTGAAAATTATTTTTTCGGAGATATAAAATTTGTGTTAAGCAACACATTAATAGGGTCTTTAATATATAATGCTATTTTCAACACTTTCATAGGATTATTATTATCAACAAGATACCAAAAATTCACGACTCCAGTTAGAGCGGGTTTGATATACAATATGGAGCAATTTTTTGCAGTAATTACGGCATATTTTATTTTAAATGAACTTATGACAGGAACTCAATTATTTGGAGCAGGAATTATGATTATCGGTGTTATAGTTTCAGAATTTTACTATTTAATATTCAGAAAAAAACACAAATGAAAAGCATAAAAATAATAGTAAGCGGATTGGTACAGGGAGTCGGATACAGGTATTTTTGTTATAAAAAGGCACTTGAATACGATTTAAAAGGATTTGCCAGAAATCTATATAACGGAAATGTAGAGATTTTAGCCCAGGGAGATGAAGGTTTAATTAAGGATTTTATTAGAGATTTAAATACAGGTTCGCAATATGCATCCGTAAAAACTATTATCGCAGAAGAAATCGAAGCAGAAAAAGAGTACTGCGAATTTTCAATTTATTAACATTTTATTTACTTGTTTATATCAAATACTTCTTTTATTATTGTTAAAAAAAGGAGAGTTATAAAGAACAGGTTACGGTATATAAATCTAAATTTTATTGAATTATGTTAAATATTAAAAAATCATCCTTTTTATTTTTGTTTTTAGTCACACAGTTTGCTCTCCTGAATGCTCAAACTTTAAGTACGTATAATTTCTTAAAGCTGGATGTCGATGCGAGGTCATCATCAATGGCAGGCAGTTTTGTGTCTATGGAAAATGATGCAAACCTGATTTTTTATAATCCTGCCGGATTATCTACAATAACCAGTAAAAAAGCATCGGTAGGATTTTTTAAATACTTACTCGATATAAATTCCGGAAATATCGCTTATGCACAGCAATATAAGGATTACGGATATTTTGGAATTGGAATCAGGTATATAAACTATGGGACATTCGATAAATACGATGAAGACCTTAATAATTTAGGCACATTTGGAGCAAATGATATTGCAATTTCGATAGGATATGCGAATAAATATAAAGAGAGATTCAACTTCGGCGGAAATTTAAAATACATATACTCGAAATATGATGAATACGGTTCTTCGGCAATAGCATTTGACGCAGGAGCATTAGTTCAGATACCCGAATATTTGATGAGTGTAGGAGCAAGTGTACTTAATGCCGGGACACAAATAAGTTCTTATATCGATACAAGGGAGAAACTACCACTTGATGTACGCTTCGGAGTTAGCAAAAGATTGGAACATCTTCCACTCACGATAAATTTTGGATTATGCAGGTTAGGTGATGATTACGATAAATTCTTTAGCAGATTTAAGAATCTTATAATAGGTGGAGAGTTTAATATAAATGAATATGTAGATTTAAGAATCGGGTATAACAACCAGCAGAGACAGGATTTAAAAACCGGAAACTCTATTGGTTTAGCAGGTTTTTCAGCCGGATTAGGAATAAAATACGAAGAGAAATATCGTTTCGATTATTCGTTTAACTCATTAGGAAAAATCGGTTCGACTCACAGAATTAATATCGGTTTTAATTTAAAATAGGTTTATCTTAATACCGTCTTTTCTTATTTTTTTAGAAAGATTTTCTATTTCTAAAAGACTTTTATTAAGGTTTTCATAGAATTTATCATCATACATAAACTTCCCAACACTGCCCTTTTGCATCTGTATATCAGAAACAATAGTATTTATGCCAGTTATTAAAGTATCAATTCTGGTTGTTAAGGACTGAATATCTTTAAATGTACCTTTAACTTGCGGTCCACTTTCATCTAAAATACCATTAACATTATCAATAGTATTCCCGACTTTTCCAGTAATATCTTTAAATGTAACACGGTTTTCTGCGAGAAGAGAATTCAAATGTTTAGAAGCAATATTCAGATTTGATAAAGTGCTTTTCAAATTATTATGCATATCTTTATCGCCCACTACATCATTGATATTATTTATTGTAATATCAAGGTCTTCAACAGTTTTATCAAATTTTTTCATCAGACCCTTGACATCCAGGGTAACATCGTTCAAATTTTTCATCATCACAGTAATATCAGAACCTGTTTCCCCTATTAAAGGACGGTTATAATCAATTTCATCATTACTCACACCGGGTGTTATTAATACTTGTTTACCAGCCATTAATTCGAGCATAGCTATTTCAATTTTATAATCTTTTTTAATCTTCACAGTTTTTTCCAGAGTGAGTTCAACCGAAACGGAGTCGCCTTCCAAATCAAATTTCTGAACTTTCCCTTTTCTGACACCGTTAACCGTAACGGGGTCTCCAACGTTCAGCCCATTAACATTTTTAAAATATGCTTTTAAATCAATTTGGTCTTTACTCACGATAAAACCTTTTGCCCAAAATAATGTAGCGAGCACAATAAAAGCAGCGAGAAAAACAAAAACTCCAACTTTAATCTCAGAAAATTTTCTTTCTGACATAATAATTTATTTAGAAATTTTTAAAATTTTATATTCAATTTTACTACCCGGCACTTCAACGATTACAGTATTTCCGACTTTTTTACCTAATAAAGCCTGACCAAGAGGAGAAGTGATAGAAATTTTATCGAGTTCGAAATCTGCTTCATCAGGAGAAACCAAAGTAAAAGTAATTTCTTCGTTATGATTCAAATCATGAACCTTTACACTGCAAAGAACAAAGACCTCATTATCCGGAATATCTTCGAGATTAATGACTTTAGCTCTCGATAAAAGGTTTTCGAGCTTACCAATCTTCATTTCGAGATGAGATTGTGCTTCTTTAGCGGCGTCGTATTCCGCATTTTCGCTCAAGTCCCCATGTCCCCGGGCTTCTGCAATCTTCTCTGCAATAGATTTTCTATGATTTGTTTTCAAATCAATTAATTCCATTTCCAATTCAGATAGACGTTCTCTTTTCAGGTATACAGTCCCTGTTTCCATAATTTTATTTATTTTGTGTTTTCTTTTTTTTACTCTTATTTAATAAGATTAAATGACCAAGTTTATCTCTTTTAGTCATCAAATAATTTTCGTTTTTTGGATTCGATGGAATTTCAATCGGTATCCTTTCAACTACTTCGAGTCCATATCCTTTTAAACCGACAATCTTAACCGGGTTATTGGTTAATAGCCTCATTTTTCTAATCCCAAGTTCTCTTAATATTTGAGCACCGATACCATAGTCTCTCAAGTCCGGATGAAAACCAAGTTCAATATTAGCTTCTACAGTATCTTTGCCTTTATCCTGCAATTTATAAGCTCTAAGTTTATTCAACAATCCTATTCCTCTACCTTCCTGCCTCATATACAATAGAATTCCGTTCCCATTTTTTTCAATCATTTCCAATGACCTGCTAAGCTGGTCTCCACAGTCGCATCTAAGAGAGCCGAAAATATCACCGGTAAGGCATTCCGAATGAACCCTAACCAACACAGGTTTACTAACATCAATTTTCCCTTTAACGAGGGCAAGATGTTCTTTATTATCGACAACACTTTTATAAAGACTAATAGTGAAACTACCAAATTTACTTGGAAGTTTCGCATCGACCATTTTTTTAACAAGTACATCTGTCTTCAACCTGTAATTAATCAAATCCTTGACAGAAATTAATTTCAGATTATATTTTTTAGCAATTTTAATTAATTCAGGCAGGCGAGCCATTTCGCCATTTTCTTTTAAAACTTCGCAAAGCACACCTGCAGGATAATGCCCTGCTAATCTTGCCAAATCAACAGTTGCTTCCGTATGCCCAGCTCTTTTCAACACACCGCCTTCTTCAGCTTTAAGCGGGAAAATATGTCCCGGTTTTCCAAGAGATGAACGTTTCGTGTTAGGTTCAATTAAGGCTTTTATAGTTTTGAACCTATCGAAGACCGATATACCTGTTGAAGTTCCGATAAGATAATCGACACTCACAGTAAACGCAGTCTCGTGCAATGCAGTATTATTATTCGTCATCATATCAATTTCAAGTTCATTTAACCTATTTTCCAACATAGGGACACAAATCAAACCGCCTGCATTCTTCACCAAAAAATTTATTAATTCAGGAGTAACTTTTTCCGCAGAAAAAATCATATCACCTTCGTTTTCACGGTCTTCATCATCGACTACAATAATAATTTTACCTTTTTTAAAATCACTTATTGCAGATTCGATGCTACTTAATTTATATTTATCGTTAGTTTTCATAAAAATAAAAATTGCAAGAATTCATAAATCGAAAAACTTGCAAAGATACTAAAAATATTTATTTTATTTTTTCTCAGGAGTTCTGTCCGTTACACCAATAATAACAGATACGGCACTTTTTTCAATTTTTACTTTAACATTATCATCAATTTTTACAAGTAAAACTTTATCTTCAATACCTTCAACCAAACCGTGCATTCCACCAGTAGTAACAATTTTGTCGCCTTTCCTGACAGATTCCAATAATTTCTGTCTTTCTTTTTGTCTTTTTTGCTGAGGTCTTAATATCAGGAAATAGAAAACAACAATAATGAGCAGAAACGGAACAATTGTAGATAATATTGATTCAATACCACCCTGTTGTTGTAAAAACAGACCAAATATTGTGTTCATTTAATTATTTAATCCTTTCTAATAATTTTATTTTTTCAATAAATATTTTTCTAAAAAACTTTTTTTAAATTCCAAAAACTTATTATCATTTATTGCAATTCTGATGTTTTTCATCAGGTTCTGGTAAAATCCAATATTATGAATAGTAGCCAGCTGATACCCGAGAATTTCATTCGACATAAATAAATGCCTTAAATAAGCAAGCGAAAAATTTTCAGATGTATAAGTATTACATTCTTTATCGGGAGAATTAAAATCATTTTGATATTTAGCATTTTTAATATTAATCTCACCATACGTCGTAAAAAGTCTTCCGTGTCTAGCATTTCTTGTCGGCAAAACGCAATCGAACATATCAACACCTCTTTCCACACATTCGAGCAAATCAATAGGATTTCCAACACCCATCAAATATACAGGCTTTTCTTTGGCTAAAAAATCCGTACAGAAATCTACGATATCATACATCACTTCATTTTTTTCTCCAACAGCAAGTCCCCCAATAGCATTACCTGCAAAATCAAATTCACTTAAAACTTCAACACTCTGTTTTCGTAAGTCTTTATAAATACTTCCCTGACAGATGGAAAACAAATTCTGTATATAACCATAAAGCGGATTAGAATTATTGAAGAAATCCAGACATCTTTTTTCCCAATTATGGGTACGGTTCAGAGATTTCGAAACGGTTTTCCACTCTGAAGGATTTGGCAAACATTCATCAAGCGGCATCATTATATCAGAACCGATTATTCTTTGAATTTCGACAACTTTTTCAGGAGTAAATAAATGTTTAGAGCCATCGATATGCGAAGAAAAAGTAACCCCATCTTCAGATACCTTTTTAAGTGAAGAAAGACTAAACACCTGAAAGCCACCGCTATCCGTTAGTAAGGACTTATTCCAGTTCATAAGTTTATGCAAACCGCCTGCATTTTTCAAAATATCCATACCGGGTCTAAGATATAAGTGATAAGTATTCCCAAGAATAATCCTTGTATCAAATTCATCCAGTTCCCTATTTTCGATAGCTTTAACTGTACCTGCGGTACCAACAGGCATAAACACCGGAGTTTCAATATCCGAATGATATGAACTGATTAACCCGGTACGAGCTTTTACGCCGGGTTCTTTACTATTTGAAAGAACATTAAAAAACTTTATCTTACTTCTTCCCAAACTTTAGAAATTGATTTTTTAAACAATGTTATCCAAATCGAGTTTCGCGTCCAATCCCAAAAAACTTTCATATAACCAAACTTCCTGTATCTTCTTGGCGATTCATAAATAATAATGTCTTTAAGAAATACTATCCTGCCGATTTTCTTTAATCTTTTATATAAATCGAAATCTTCACCTGCATACATTTTTTCATTATAATATCCTGCTTTGATAAATGCATTTCTTCTTATAATATGACATTCACCTCTGCCCATCCCCATAATAAATTTGTTAAGAAACATCACATTATTATAAAAAAAATGAAAAATTTTATCCTTAATCAATTCTTCATTTTTGAATACCCTAACCGGACAGGTAAGAGCAACGATATTATCATTTTCAAATATTTCAAAAATCTTCTCAAAGAACAATTTCACATCAGAAATCAATGTATCTGCATTTAAAAAAATAAGAACATCTCCCTTTGAATTCAAGGCACCTTGATTTCTACCTTGAGAAATGTTCTGTTTAAAATTTTCTTTATGTATTAAAACTTTATCCGCAAGCCCGTTAATTATCCGTACAGTAGAATCTTTACTTCCGCCATCGCTTACGATAATTTCAAAATTAAATTTTTCTTTTAATTTTGTATCAAACTGATTTAGAACCTGAAGAATTAATTTTTCTTCATTTAATGTCGGTATAATAATGCTAATTATATTATTATGCATTACAGGACATTATCCGTTCAATACTGCTTTTGAGCCCTTTTTATCAATAGTTTTTAAAGCCTCTGTAGAAACAAGCATTTTCACATATCTTTTTTCTTCTTCTAACCAGATTCTTTTCTTTTGAAGATTCGGTAACTGTCTCCTTTTAGTTCTATTATTAGCATGTGAAACGTTATTACCAGTAAGGGGGTTTTTCCCAGTTATTTTGCACACTTTTGACATTGTAATCTCCTATTCTTTTTATGAATTATACGGTTTATAAGTTGACTCATAAACTCTAGTGTTACGCCTTAAAAACTTATAAGAGCCTTTATCAGTTTTAACAGCTTCAACCAACCTTACATTAACGATACGAGTTTCTTTTTTCGTATCGGGGCACATCACCATACCTTCGTTCTTTTTAGCAAGTTTAGCGGCTTTTTCCGCAAATGATTGTACTTTTGCCATTTTATATTATTTAATTTTTTACTTTTAAAAACTATTTATTTTTTATAATCTTTTCAATTTCCAAATTAACACCCTTACTAACAGTATCATAAGCTCTTATTATCATATTTTTCACAGCAAGCGGAGTAGATTTTCCGTGTCCAATAATAGCAACCCCGTTAACTCCAAGCAAGGGAACACCCCCATACCACTGATAATCAAAATCTTTAATTACATCCTTCAGAGTTCCATACGATAAACCAACTTTTATCTTATTCCAAATTCCTATATCTGCATATTGTTTAAATTTCGATTTTAAGACATCGATAATGCTTTCGGCAAATTTTAGTACTATATTCCCGATAAATCCATCGCAAACTATCACCTCAGCTTTACCTCTCAATACATCTCTACCTTCAACATTTCCAATAAAGTTCAAGCCAGAATTTTCAAGAAGTTTATAAGCTTCGAGAGTCAAATCATTCCCTTTCGATTTTTCTTCACCGACACTCAAAATACCGACTCTTGGTTTTTCAATATTAAAAATATAACTCATAAAAATACTTCCCATTTGAGCAAACTCGAGTAAATGATTTGGTCTGCAATCAACAGTAGCCCCTACATCAAAAACCATAGTCTTTCCTGCGTCGGTAGGAAAAAACGAACCAATACTTGGTCTGCTAATCCCTTTTATTCTACCGAGTAATAAAGTAGAAGCCGCTAAAACAGCACCGGTGTTTCCTGCGCTAATCATAGCATCTGCTTTATTATCGACTTGCAGTTTCAGAGCAACAGTTAAAGAAGAATCCTGTTTCACTTTAAAAGCATCGGAAGGAGAATCCTCCATATTAATAACTTCACTTGCATTTACAATACGCAAATTATCCAAAGAACGATTTTGAGAATTTAATATCTCATTTATTTTAATTTTGTTACCGACTAAAATTACTTCAATCTTGTCCGACATTTCGCTAGCTGCCTGAAAACCACCTAAAACCTGACTTTCGGGTGCATTATCACCACCCATTGCATC
>JBAZEQ010000066.1:0-5242 GCA_041653855.1 Ignavibacteria bacterium
GTAATAACATAAATTTGTTATCATTTAATTTTGGTTTAAGAGTAAAATTCTAAAATCGTAATCCATAAAAAAAAGTGCCGTCGGAAAGTAAGACCGGCGGCACTTTTTTTATAAATAATTTTTTTTACTGAACAAACTGTTTGGCATAGTATTTTGCGGTTAGCTTTTCACCTGTAGCTTTTTCTATCATATCATTCCAATAGTATTTCGAACCCGGACCAAAGACTTTTTCATTAAGGTATTTCCCAACTTCGGTTTTATTTGTGAAGCTTTGATTCTTATAATCTTCAGACTTTATTATGTTTTTAACTATAAAATAATAAAGCTGTGAAGCAAGAAGTTCACCCATTAAATAATTATGATAGTAACACGGAAAAGTTGCAATATGAATTTTCGTTGCCCAATCCGGTTCATTACGACCTTCGGGTTTTTTTAGCAATTGATATTTCTCAATCAAATCCCACCATAATTTATTTAAATCCTGGTCGGGATTATCGTACATAGATTTTTCGAAGCGATACATCACCTGAGCCCAGCGACTAAATACAAGCTGTTGCAAGCGAAGAGATTTGAATCCGTCTTCTGCAACTTTTTTTGCTTCATCTTCGGTAATTCCAAGATTATCCTTTAGCCACGGAGAACTTGTTGAAAATCTTCCGAACATCATAGCGATTGCTTCAGTACAAAATGTTTGTGGTGCATCTTTTAAATAAAAAGGCAACGAGTGCTCATAATTTTTAGAGTATACAGCATGTCCGAATTCGTGCATCATAGTATTCATCCATTTTTCATTTGGAACTATATTACATAACACCCTAACATCACCGTTTCTATCTATATCCGTACAGAAAGCGTGCTGATTTTTTCCCGGTTTTTCATACAGGTCACTGTTTTTCATCATATCGTCGATATTCAACCCTATGCTTTTATAAAACTTTGCCGTTATTTCATCGAGTTTTTTTCCTTCGTAGAATTTATCGAAATCGACTTTATAAATTTTAGGAGCTTCCTGGAAGAAACGGTTTTGATAATGCCACGGCATTAGTTCTTCTTTTTTAATTTTATATCTTTCTACATAATAATTATCGATATTTTCTTTTTCTTTTGCAAAAGCATCTTTTGTGAGTGCATCGAGTTCATCAAAGAGTTTGGATATTTCTTCCGGGTCTTCTTCATTAACTTTCAGGCTCATTTCGTGATAGTTTTTGAATCCCATAGTTTTAGCGAGTTCGTTTCTCATTTTCACGATTTTCTTCAAATCCTCAGCAACAACGCTTCCGATTTTTTTCTGAGATATCCATACATCTTTAAGCTCTTTTGAATCTGTTGATTTAGTCAATTTTTCTTCAACCTGATTATCTGTAAGTTTATTTCCACCAACTTCAGTTCTAAAATTTCCATACTTTTGTTCAATAGCATTCTGCATATTGTTAATGGCATTAATCTTAACAGTATCGACTTGATTTTGCTGGGAGAGGTTAAAAAGAATAGTCAATTCTCTTTTTAGAATCTCGTTTTTAATTTCACCTGATTCCTTAAACTTCTTTAATTTATCAAAGGAGGATTTATCGGAAAATATTGCAGCGTATTTATTTTGCAAATCTGCATTCTTTTCGAAATCTTCCATTTTACCTGATATTGCAGCATTCCAGTAAGCAAGAGCAGATTCCTTATAAATTGGAATGGTTTTGGTTTCCAGAGCTTTTACGAATTCTAAAAATTCTTTTTCGGCTTTGGAGTCACCAGTGGGCATTGGCTCTTTTTTACCACAAGAAGAGAGAAGAATAGTAAACATAAAGATAATAATTAAGTATCTCATAATGTTATTTTAGGTTAATAAATATAATAGGTCAAAGAAAATTTTCTTTGACCTACATTTTAATTTTACGACTTATTTTATAGGAACATTCTTCAATGTTTCGAGAATATAATTCCAGAATTTATTGACAGTTTCAATATTGCATTGCTCATCGGGAGAATGCGGGAATTTAATAGTCGGTCCAAATGAAATCATATCGAGATTCGGGAAAACACCGCCAATAAGTCCGCATTCAAGACCTGCATGTATGGCTTTTATTTCGGGTTTTTTTCCGAACATCTTTTCATAAATATCGAGCATAACAGTGAGAATTGGTGAATTCGGATTTGGTTTCCAGCCCGGGTATTGACCATCGAAATAGCAATCAGCACCTGCAAGCTCAAATAACGCTGCCATTTTTTGTTCAAGAGCTTCTTTTGCAGAATCAACCGAACTTCTAAGTAAGCACTTTATTTCTACGGTTTTCGTTTTGTCGTTTGATTTAACAATTGCAAGATTTGTCGATGTTTCGACAAGACCCGGCATATCGTTACTCATACGGACAACGTTATTCGGACATACGAAAATCGCATTTATTAGATTTTTCTGTGTTGACCTATCGAATACGTTTTTCGGAGTTTTAGCTTTATCAGCATAGATTGTTATATCAGGTTCAACCGCCGCAAATTCTTTTTTAATTATATCTTCATATTGCTTCAAAGCATCTTCGAATTCTTTTACATTATCTTTTGGAATAAGTACAACTGCATGAGCTTCTCTTGGAATTGCATTACGAAGATTTCCACCTTCGACAGAAGCTAAACGTAAACCAAAATTCTTTTCGGCATGTTTCAAAAGACGGAAAAGAAGTTTATTGGAGTTTGCTCTTCCGAGATGAATATCACAACCCGAGTGACCGCCTTTTAAACCTTTTACAATAATTTTAAAAGCTGAATGTTTTTTTGGAGCAGGTTTTTTATTATATTTAAAAGTAACGTTTGCGTTTGTTCCGCCTGCACAACCAATAAAAAGTTCCCCTTCATCTTCCGAATCGAGGTTCATCAGGATATCACCTTTTAAGTAACCGGGTTTTAATCCGAATGCACCTGTCATACCGGTTTCTTCATCGATAGTAAATAAAGCTTCAATAGGACCGTGAACCAAATCTGTTGCTTCGAGAATAGCAAGAGCCGTAGATACACCGATTCCATTATCAGCACCGAGTGTTGTTCCGGTTGCTTTTACCCATTCACCGTCTATTCTCGGTTTAATCGGGTCTTTTTCGAAGTTATGGTTTGCATCGCTGTTTGCCTGAGGAACCATATCGAGGTGTCCCTGTAATATTACACCTTTGCGATTTTCCATTCCCGGAGTTGCGGGTTTTCTGATAACCACGTTACTGACTTCATCAACTTCGTATTCGAGATTTTTTGCTTTCGCAAAATTAACGATGTATTCAACCATTTTTTGTTCGTGTTTTGAAGGATGCGGAATTTCACACATTTCTTCAAAATGCTTCCAGATTGCTTCTGGTTTCAAGCCACTAAGAATATTTCCCATAATATTTTCCTTTATTATTTAAATTAAAACTTTTTTTTACTTCTGTAATTCTTTAAAACTTATAAACTTATGTAAATTCAGTTGTGTAAGAAATTTTGTAATTCTTTCTTCAGCAGGATGAATTTTTTCTCCGAATTTCTCTCCTAAGTATTTTACGATTTCATCTACCTTTTTGTTACTATCGATTTCACACCAGACAGCCGAACCAAGTTCATCAAAACTGATTTTAATATCTTTTGATTTATTCTTCGGAATCAATGATTGGAAAAGGGGTTTTTTGAATTTTGGAATTAAAATTGTTACAATTCCATTTTCCTGAACAATAAAATTTTTTTCCCTTACCGGTGTTAATTCCAATAAGTTTATTACTTCTTTTTTCTTAAACAATATTTTATCAATAAAAATTTAAGAAGGTCAAAGGAAAATCCTTTGACCTTCTTATAAAAAATTACATTCCTGCTGCGGGTGGAGCCGGTTCATCAGCGGCACCAGCATTTTTCATAGGAACAAATATCAAAATTAATGCAATTAAAATTAATACAGAGAAGCCAATTAATAGAGGCGGCTCTGAGAATATCGATGGAATATTGAATTCCGCAATTCTAAACGGGGCAAATCCAAGTCCGGTTAATGCTTCACCTGCGATAAATCCGGATGCCAATAAAATTCCAATATTTTCGATTCTAACTTTCTGAGCTTCGTTAAATCCTTTTTTCTTAACAATTAATTCAAGTATACCTTTTATCATACCGCCGATAAAAATCGCAAATGTAGTTTCCAGAGGTAAATACATACCAACGCTAACGAGCATAGGACTTTTTACCTGCATTAAAATAAATGCAAGCCCCATAAGCATACCAACGATAATGAGAGGCCACGCCATTTCACCACCTACAATTCCATTAGAAAGCATTGCCATTAAACCGGCTTGAGGTGCAGAGAGGTTTTTACTACCGAATCCACCTGTATAGTTTTGTTGCACACCTTGTGCAATATCCGCCTGATTCAATAAATTTAAGACAAAGAACATAACCAAACCTGCAATTACTACTCCGATAATATCACCGACCTGCATTTTCCAGGGAGTACCACCGAGGATATGCCCGGCTTTTAAATCCTGTAACATTTCGCCGGCAACTGCGGCAGAAACGCAAACGATAGCCGCAACTCCAAGCACTGCCGCAACTCCACCTGAAGTTGAATCAACACCGATTAATACGAGTATTAAAGCAGTAACTACTAAGGCAGTTAATGTAAGTCCACTAATTGGGTTGTTGCTCGAACCAATAATACCTACTAAATAACCTGAAATAGCTGCGAAGAAAAACGCAAGAATAATCATAACAGTTGCCGCCACGAAAGCCGGAAGATACCCTGTATGGAATGCAAACTTTGTTACGATAAATGTAGCAATAGCAACCAAACCGATACCAATCATAATCCACATAAACGGTAAATCTTTTTCTGTTCTTTCGACTGTATGTCCACCTTCTGTAGCCGCCTTTTTAACATCGCCGATAGAGCGTTTCAGTCCTGTTATTAAGCTTGTACGCATTTTAAATAGCGTAAAACCCGCACCCATCAACATACCACCGATTGCAATTGGTCTGACGACAAATCTCCACACCTGGTTAATCTGCCAGCCCGCATCGCTGACTTTATCAACCGTTAATCCTTTTAATGTAGCCCAGGATTGGAGCAATTCAGGAGTAAAATAAGGAGAAATAAAATAATAAATTATTGGAGCAAGAAGTCCCCAAGCAAGCAATCCGCCGCTAAAGTTAAGCGATGCATATTTAGGTCCGATTATATATCCGACGCCGATATATGCAGGACTGATACCGGGTGAACTAATAAGCATTCCGCCTTTAGCTTTCAAGCTTG
>JBAZEQ010000066.1:5252-10780 GCA_041653855.1 Ignavibacteria bacterium
GTAAAATTTTTCCCAGCTTAAAGCAAAGAAATTAATTTGTCCGAGAAACTGAATAACAGCACCAAGACCCATAGCACTAAATAAGAACTTTGAGCCTCCGCCACCTTTTTGCCCTGATTTATGAATTTCTGCGGCTGCTGTGGATTCGGGAAAGAGTAAATCAGCATCTTCCACCATAACCCTTCTAAGCAGAGCTACAAACATAATACCGAGAATACCTCCAGCAACAAGTATTATTGAAGCAGTGATATAATGTTTAGGTGTAAAAAACGGTGTCCATATACCAGCAATAAAGAATGCCGGTAAAGTAAAGATAGCACCTGCGGCAACGGATTCACCAATTGAACCGACTGTTCTAGTGAAATTCTCTTCGAGAATAGACCCTTTCAATATTTTCAATAAAGCCATACCAAGCACTGCGGCAGGATATGTAGCGGCGATAGTCATACCTGCCTTTAAGCCAAGGTATGCGTTTGCCGCTCCCAGTACAACCGAAAGCACGAGACCTATAATCAGTGCTTTGATTGTAAATTCTGCCATATTAGAACCAGCGGATACAAATGGCACAAATTTTTTTTGTTCACTCATAATAAATTATTTTATTTAGATTAAATTGGTAAGAAATATCTTTAAAATCATAAATAACCTTAATGTTTATAATTAAGTAAATTATTTAAAAAATAATAGGATTTCAAGACTAAAGGAAATTTGAGTCTATAGAGTGTGTGGAGTGTATAGAGTGTAGAATTCGTAGAGTGATTGTAAAAAATCCTAAATACTAATATCAAAGAACTAAACAAATACTAAATTCTAAATCACAAATAATATACATATTAAAATTTAGAATTTAGAAATTATTTAGAATTTAGAGTTTATTAAATAGAAATTTTAAAATAAGATTATTTTAAAAGAATCATCTTTTTAATTTCTTGAAAGTTCTCCGTTGTTAGAGATTAGAAATTCTGATTAGAGTTTATGATTTGTATACTTTTTTAACATATTAATTTTAACGTAAAAACATTAAGTTTGTGGATATTTTTAATTGATATATAAAAATATAGAGTAATATAATATTTCATTTTTCTGGATTCCCGCGTGACCCAGAGGGTACCCAGCGGGAATGACAAGAATGGTTGTTAAGTTTACAGATATTTTTGAAAAAGAGTTATAATATTAAATATTTTTTACAAACTTCAAATTTAATCTATGTTTAAAGGACATCCAAAAGGTTTGTACGTCCTTGCACTATCCAATATGGGTGAGAGATTCGGGTATTACACAATGCTTGCAATCTTTACGCTTTTTATCGAGGCGAAACTTGGTATTCCGGAAACGGAAATCGGACAGGTGTGGGGTATATTTTTAGCGGCTGTATACGGTCTGCCTATTATAGGTGGATTGCTTGCCGATAGGCTTGGTTACGGGAAAGTTGTTGTAACCGGTATGATAGTTATGTTTTTAGGGTATGTATTGCTTTCTTATCCATCGGCGGGAACTCCGTTACTTTTTTCATCTCTTTTTATAATAGCACTGGGAACGGGATTTTTTAAAGGTAATATGGTGGTTTTACTCGGAAATTTATATGAGGATGCCAAATACAAAAAGCAACAGGATACTGCATTTAATATTTATTATATGGGTATCAACGTAGGTGCTTTCTTCGCACCTTTTGCGGCAACAGGAATAAGAAATTTATTTTTATCATTCGATAAATTTTATTACGATGCAAACATTCCGAGGTTTGCACATAACTTTATTAATGACCAACACAGCTTAAGTGCAGATGCTTTAGCAAAGTTCAAACAAATTGCTGTACAAATGACAGGCAACGCAAACATAGATTTGGTTGCTTTCTCAAAAGAATATCTTACTTCGCTAAGTGCGGCATATAATATGGGTTTTGCGATTGCCGCTGTGGCAATAGTAATTTCTTTCGTTATTTTCCTTGTTTTCAAAAAACATTATGCACACGTAGACCACATTCATAAAAAATCGGCACAGGCAGGAACAACAGTTGAGCTTACTCCAAAGCAAACAAAGGATAGAATAGTAGCATTGGTACTTGTATTCATCACAGTAATATTTTTCTGGATGGCTTTCCATCAAAACGGGCTTGTACTTACACTGTTTGCAAAAAATTATACGGCAGGATACGTTTCTAAATTAACATATACATTATTTGATTTACCAGCACTGCTTTCGTTGATAGCGGTAATTATGGGATTGGTATTTTTGATTTTAAAAAGTACGACTTCGATTCGACGAATTATAGGAATGGTATTAATAGTTGTCGGAGCAGTAGTTTTGTATATGAGACTCACAACATTCGGGGACACAAACAGAATTAGCCCTGAAACATTCCAGGCATTTAACCCGATATTTGTGGTTTTCCTCACTCCGGTGGTTATTGCATTTTTTACATCATTTATAAATAAAGGTAAAGAAATTTCTTCGCCGAGAAAAATTGGTTACGGAATGTTCATTGCGGCAGCGGCTTATATACTAATGGTAGTAGTAGCTATAATAGGAAAAGATGGAAGTGCACTCGATAGTCCACTCTTAATAAAGAGTTCAACCGGTGGTTCGGTTTCAAGTTTATTGGTTTCTCCATACTGGTTAATTTCAACATATTTCTCATTAACTATCGCGGAATTATTTTTAAGTCCTATGGGACTTTCGTTCGTAGCGAAAGTTGCTCCACCCAAACTTAAAGGTTTGATGCAGGGTGGATGGCTTGGAGCAACGGCACTCGGAAATTATCTTTCGGGTGTTATTGCAGTACCGTATGCAAATTTAGAATTATGGCAGACATTTGCTTTGCTTGTTTTAACCTCGGTGATTTCAGGTGTGTTTATATTCTCCGTTTTAAAGCGTCTCGAGGCATCAACGACATCGTAAACGGAATTGTGATTTTATGTTTTTCAATAGCCACGACTTTTAAGTCGTGGTATTAAGATTATTAAATTTGGGTTTTAGCCCATAACTTTTTTTTTCGTTCCCACGCTGGAGCATGGGAACAGAAGTAATAAAATATAGATTATAAATTCTCGTTACTACGCTCCAGCGTAGTAACGTTATTATATTTGTATTGAGAGATTTAAATAATTTTATCTCTGCTTTTGAGAAACAATACTTTGAAAAAAGTATAACAAGGAAGTCTTCGGATATTCTGGATACATTAATTGCAACGAAACTATCGCAGAATACAACAGATAAAACTTCAAGCATTGCATTTAATAATCTGAAAAGAGAATTTAAGAGCTGGGATATAGTAAACGATGCACCTGTAAGTAAGATTAAAAATTTAATAAAGATTTGCGGACTTGCAGACACAAAAAGTAAAGATATAAAAGCATTGCTGAAACAGATAAAGAAAGAAAGAGGAATAATAAGTTTAGATTTTCTGAAAAAACTACCCGATGAAGAAGTTTATGCTGAGTTGACAAAATATAAAGGAATCGGCGTAAAAACTGCATCCTGCGTATTAGTGTTTTCACTCGGCAGAGAAGTATTCCCTGTAGATACACATATTCACAGGGTTTTAAACAGGCTGGGAGTAGTAGAAACAAAATCGGCAGAAGAAACATTTGAAAAGGCAAAAGCAATTATACCGGGAAAGAAGAAATACTTTTTACACAGAGCAATAATTATGTTCGGAAGAAATATATGCAGGGCAAAAAATCCCTTTTGCGGTTCGTGCTTTTTGTATAACAATTGCTCTTATGAATTGAAGAACAAATTAAATATTAAAAATACAAAAACAGAAAATAATTTTTTAATTCTCGACAGTGTATAAAAAAATTTCGGAAATAGATAAAGAAGAAATAAGAAAAATTCTTGTAATCAAATTTGGAGGCATAGGAGACGTATTACTTTCGACACCTGTTTTACCGAATTTAAAGAATTATTTTCCCGAATCTGAAATTTATTTTCTGACTCACACGAGCTGCAGGGATATTTTTATAGATAATCCTTATATCAAAAGATATTTAACATATAATTTCGGAGAAGCTGATTCGAAGCGACTGTTGAAGAGCATAAGAAACCACAAATTTGATTTGGTAATAGATTTATATGGGAATCCACGAACAGCACTAATTACATACAAAAGCAAAGCAAAATACAGAGTTGGATATGATTTCAGACAAAGAAAATATGCTTACAATATTATCATCCAAAGCCCAAGAGAATCTATTCATAATGTAGAATTTCATTTTAATGCATTAAGAGAAATTAAAGTACCAATTATCTCGAATAAATTAGAGTTTTTTATAAATAATTACCATGCTGAACTCGCTAATATATATATAACTGAAAATGGAATTGATAAAAAAGATATCTTCGGAATATTAATTTCAGGGGGATGGGAAACTAAGAGATATAAAACCAAAGATTTTGTGGAACTGATAAAAATAATCCGACAAAAATATGATGTGAATATCCTTTTGATTTGGGGAGTTGAAAGTGAAAAGAAAGAATGTGAAATAATAAAAAATGAAACAGGAGATTATGTATTTATTTCTCCCAAAACGACATTAAAATATTCATCTGCACTAATGAGAAAATGCAAATTGATAATCGGAAATGATTCGGGTTTGCTACATCTTGCAGTAGCTTCGGGAGTTCCTATTCTTGGAATATATGGTCCAACAAATCCCGTATCGCAAGGACCTTACGGAGAAAAGAATATTGTGGTGAGAAATGAAAGCTTAGATTGCCTGAATTGCAATTTACTTGAATGTAAAATAGGTAATATATGTATGACGGAGTTGCCGAAAGATATAATAGTTGAAAAGATAAATTTATTAATTAGCAAAAATATTTGAGTAAGAGAATATTAATAGTACGGACTGACAGAGTCGGGGATGTAGTAATGATTACTCCGATGGTAAGGGAAATTAAAAAAACTTTTTCCGACTCATTCATTGCTACACTAACACAACCTAATACAACAGCAATACTGGAAAACAATCCTTATATAGATTTGATGATTACAGATGATTTAAGAGAAGAATCGTATGAAAAAGTAATAAAAGAAATTAAAAAATATAGATTTACGGATGGATTGCTTGTTCTTCCGACAGATAGAGCCGCATACCAGATGTTCAGGGCAGGAGTAAAAAGCAGGATTGGTGTGGGAAGAAAGTTATACGAGATAATTACTCTTATGAAAAGTGTTTCGAGAAATAATTATATACCTCTCAGACACGAAGCGGATTATTGTATGGACCTTGCAAGAAAAATTGGAGTAGTAACGGAAAATATTCAACCGGAAATTTTTATTACAAAAGAAGAGAATAAATGGATTAAAGAATTTTACAAAAATTTCGGAATTAATAATGAGACATTCAAAATAATTTTACATACCGGTTCGAGAAATTCCGCCCCAAACTGGAGCGAAGATAAATATTTCGAATTATTAAAAGGAATACTGAAAAAATTTCCGAATGAAGATTTTGTAATTATGCTTACAGCATTAGAAATGACTGATGAATTTAAAAGTAATGTAGGAAATTTAAAAGATAGAA
>JBAZEQ010000067.1:0-10702 GCA_041653855.1 Ignavibacteria bacterium
TTTGTATTTTGAGATTCCCGACATTTCTTTGTAAGCCACATCGAATATTTCCGAAATATTTATCCATTCATCGTTGGATTTTTGTGCCCCGTATATGCTCATACCAATCCAATCGATATATTCATCACCGGGATAATATGCAGACATAGTATTCCAATTTTCCTGTGGTGATGAATCATAATTAACATGAAAAACAAAAGTAATATTATCCGTTTCTTCGTTTTTGAAAAGTTCTATAATATGTATATATGCATCCTTAAATTTTTCCGGATTTTTTCCGTTATGGTATCCGCTCCAGGGAAACCAGTTCCCATTCATTTCGGTGCCAAATTCAAACATTAACGGTTCACCATAGTTTTTTGCTTCGATTGCCCATGCTTTAAGTTCTTTATCGAATTTTCCATCGATAATTTTTTGTAAAGAGTATACGGGGTCAGGTTTGTCATCAGTGAAATCCGAGCGGGGCATTAAACGTATAAAAGGTATAGAACCATATTCTTTTATAATTTGAACTTCTTTTGCCGGGAATTTAATTTTTCCGAACCAATTATTAGAGAAATAAATCCAAACAGGTTTTTGTCCGGTTAAGTTTTCAAATGCTTTTAATCTTGCAAATGTAACGCTATCTTCTGTACCCCCCATATCGGGAAAAGCACCTACGTATATACCGTTTTCAGGCGGGGCAATTATTTTTCCACTTTGTTGATTGACAGAAAAACCCGAGCTGCAGGAAAGAAATAAAACAAGGAAGAGAAAAAAATATTTATACATTTTTATACTATAAAAACAATGTTTCACTATTTCCAGTTTATTTTTCATACAGGCTAATTTTGTAAAAACTAATTAAACAATCAACAGCTAAAGGCTTCAAATAATTCAGGTTTTAAAATGTTTTGAAATTAAGAATGGAAAAAATGCGTTAAAATATCGAATTGAAAATAAAGCGAAAATTAAGTATCTTATTTTTTTGTAAATTAAAGATATAAAATGCCATTAAGACATAAATCGGCTCAAAAAAGAGCAAGACAAACAAAGAAGATTACCGAAAAAAATAAAAACATTAAAGCTTTAATAAAGGGTACGGTGAAGAAGGTTACAACCATTAAGGATAAAGCGGCCGCAGAGACTGAATTTAAAAAGACAACAAGGATACTTGACAGAGCGGCAGCAAAAGGTGTGATACATAAGAAAAAAGCTGCAAACGTAAAATCGAAACTCGCAAAACACATCAACAAGGTAAAATAAAATATTTTAGTATTATAAATGTTGAAGAGCAATTCTTGAATAAAGAATTGCTCTTTTTTTATAATTCCATTCCCTTTTTATTTTTATGATTTTCAAATAAATATTATTTCTCCAATATCGGTACTTTTGGTAACGCTTCGGATTGGTATGCAATTATATCCATTTCGATTTTTACGTCTTTTGGCAGGCGGGCGACTTCGAACGTACTGCGGGCAGGAAGGGATTCCGCAAAGTATTCATTATACACCTCATTCATTTCCGCAAATTCCGTAATGTCTTTTAAATAAACTGTCGTCTTAATTGCCTGCTCGAGGGATGAATTGTTTTCTTCAAGTACGTTTTTTAAATTTTCTATTGTTTGACGGGTTTGTGTCTTAATGTCTTTTCCTACTATATTACCGTGCTTATCGAGGGGAATTTGTCCGGATGTAAAAATTAAATTTTTATGACCAACTGCTACCGAATACGGTCCTATTGGACTTGGGGTTTTTGAGGCTGTTAATTTTTTTTTCATAAATTTCTCTTTTCTTAATTTAAAACCGTTGAAACGGTTTTGTGATTTTTTTATACTTTAACCCACGGATAAATCCGTGGGTTAAACCGAAGGACTTATTTATATTGGTTTGTATTCGGTGTTTTAAAATCATAGTTTTACTTTTGACATTTCACCTTTGATTATTCACGTTTTAAGGCTTCTCACATTTTTCGATAATTCTTTCTATGTCATCGTCCGAATAATAATCAATTACAATTTCACCTGTGAATTTTGTTTTACTTTTTATTTTTACACGTGTGCCGAAAAACACTCTCAGTTTTTCTTCTATTGATTTGTAGTATGAGTCATTTTCGTTTTCCTGTTTATGTCCTTTTTTCTTTTTTGGCTTTGTGTGGGGCTTAGTAATATTTTCAAGCTGTCTTACAGACATACTATCCGAAATGATTTTTTTCCATAGAACAATTTGTTCGTCAATATCATCTACTCTTAATAATGTTCTTGCGTGTGCTTCGGAAATCTCGCTTTTTCTTAAAGAGATTTTTATATCTATTGGAAGTTTCTGAAGGCGGAGATAATTTGCAACTGTACTTCTTTGTTTGGATACTTTATCTGCAATTTGTTCCTGGGTCAAGTCACACTCGTCCAATAACCTCTGGAATGAATCTGATAGTTCCATAGGATTCAAATCATCCCGCTGAATGTTTTCGATAAGGGCAAGCTCAAGCATATTTTCTTTACTGTTATCGTTGGTTTTAAATATATAAGCCGGTATTTTTGTGCGTCCGATTTTTTGTGAAGCTCTTACTCTTCTTTCACCCGATATCAAGTCAAAACTTTTTTTGTCGGAAGAAATTTTAACTGTAACCGGCTGCAATAATCCTTTTTGCTTTATTGACTCCGCAAGTTCATTTAATTTATCTTCGTTGAAATCTTCTCTTGGTTGAAACGGATTGAAATTAATTTTATCAATTTCAATTTCTAAGAGAATTTTATCCTGCTCAATTTCTCTCGAACCGGAAATTGAGTTTACGTCAACATTTTTCTGGTCGAATAGAGCAGATAAACCTTTACCAAGACCGCCTTTTATTTCCATCTTTTTTAATCTATGTTTCTAAAAATCTATTTTTTTGTTTTTTGTAATCCGAATGAATAACAATCTTTCAACTAACGTCACGGGTTTCTACGTATAAATTCTTCGCCAAGCTCAGTGTAATTTTTTGCTCCGACCGATAATGGGTCGTAAATAGTAATCGGTTTTCCGTAGCTTGGAGCTTCGCCGAGTTTAACGTTACGTGCAATTTTTGTGTTAAAAACTTTATCACCAAAATATTTCCTTAACTCTGCTTCTACCTGGTTAGACAGTCTCAATCTTGAATCAAACATAGTTAATAAATACCCCTCGATATTTAATCCCGGGTTAAATGAATTTTTAACCATTTTAATTGTAGTTAGCAATTGAGTCAAACCTTCGAGTGCATAATACTCGCACTGCACAGGAATCAATACAGTGTGGGCACAATTCAAAGAGTTTAGAGTTATTAAGCTGAGCGATGGAGGACAATCTATAAAAATATAATCATATTTTTTTCCTTTAGATTCATCTTTTATATATTCGAAAATTTTATCTTTCAAAATTTTTTCCCTGTTAGGAAGTTCAGCAAGTTCAATTTCTGCGGCAACAAGATTTATATGCGAGGTAATAATATCGAGTCCCTCGACTTGCGTAGGCTTAATGCATTCGCTTGCTCTCTGGTCGGATATAAGCAGTTCGTAAATAGTTTTCCCGTCATCTTTTGCTTCAATGCCTATTCCCGTAGTTGCATTTGCCTGCGGGTCAGCATCAATTAAAAGCACCCTCTTTTCTAAAGCGGCAATACAAGCAGAAAGGTTAACCGCCGTAGTGGTTTTTCCTACGCCGCCTTTTTGATTCGATATTGAAATTATTTTTGTCAAATTTTATACAGTAAACATTAAGTTTTATACAATCTAAAATTATATTTCTATACTTTCACCAATATTAATAATACTACATTTTTTACCGATAGACCCGATTTTCTTTTTAAAGTCTTCTGGATTTACTTTTATGACATCGAAAGTGTTGTAATGAATAGGGACAGTAATGCCGGCGTTAATAAATTCAGCCGCTTTAACAGCATCATCAATGCCCATAGTAAAATTGTCTCCAATTGGTAAAAAGGCAATATCAATTTTATTCATTTCTCCAATGAGTTTCATATCATAAAACAGACCTGTATCACCAGCGTGGTATATCGTTTTACCATCTATAGTAATGAGTGCTCCCGTAGGGTTACCTGCATATTTGCCATCGGAGAAAGAGGAAGAATGGTGTGCGATAGTTAATTTAACACGACCAAAAAGAAAATTATAACTTCCACCAATACCCATTGGATGTGCCTTCACATTAAATTTACCAGCATAATTTGCAATTTCAAACGAACTTATAATTGTTGCTTTATATTTTTGAGCAATTGTAATGGCATCGGAAATATGGTCGCCATGTCCGTGCGTTAAAATAATAAAATCACACTTTAAGTTATCAATATTGGTAATGGCAGTAGGGTTTCCCGTAACAAAAGGGTCAATTAATATCGAGTATTTTTTGCTTTCCAGTTGGACAAATGAATGTCCGTGATATATTATTTTCATAATCTGATAAACTTTTTATTTTAATAATATGTTAAATTAATATTAATAAGGCTTTATTTCAATTTTATTATGGTTACATAAGGATTTTAACATAGCTTTTTACACAATGAAAATAAATATATAATTACACCCTAAAATTTAAACAAAAAATCTATGATATTAAAAGATAAACTTGCAGCACAAATCCCGAATCTCAGAGAAGAGTCAAAAAGTATAGTTGAAAAAAATTCAACAACAATTATCGGGGAAGTAACACTTGAGCAACTTTACGGAGGAATGAGGGGCATTAAGGGTTTGATATGCGATACATCTGAAGTCGGACTCGATACGGGTCTAATTATCAGAGGTATCCCGATACTTGAACTTACTGACAAAATTCCCGAAGAAATATTTTATCTTTTACTTACAGGAGAACTGCCTGATAACGAAGCTCTTATAGACCTTCAGAATGAATTGAAACGCCGTGCAGATGTACCATTTTATGTGTGGAATGTAATTAACGGTTTACCTATGGAAACCCATCCAATGGTGATGTTGAACACAGCTGTGCTTGTTATGCAAAACGAATCTTTCTTTAAAAAAAGGTACGAAGAAGGAATGCCGAAAGACCATTTGTGGGAGCCAATGTTCTGGGATGCACTTAATTTACTTGCAAGGATTCCGGTGATTGCGGCTTATATATACAGGAGAAAATTTAACAAAGGACCGAGAATAAATTCTGATTATTCACTCGATTGGGCGGCAAATTATGCACGCTTGCTTGGTATAAATGACCCTGACGGTTCATTTGCTAAGTTAATGAGATTATATATGGTTTTGCATAGCGACCACGAGGGCGGTAACGTAAGTGCTATGGCAACTCAAACGGTCGGTTCTGCTTTATCGGATATGTACTTTGCAATTTCTGCAGGTTTAAACGGTCTTGCAGGACCATTGCACGGACTTGCAAATCAGGAGTGTTTAAGATTTATTTTAAAACTAAGGGATGATATTGGACATCCACCAAGTGATGAAGAAGTAAAAAATTATGCTCTTAATTTACTTAATAATAAAAAAGTTATTTCAGGTTACGGACACGCAGTTTTAAGAGTGACCGACCCGCGATTTACTGCTTTTGTTGAGTTCGGGGATATAACAATGGCAGATGATGAGATATTTAAAATTGTAAAACAATTATTTAAAGTTGTACCGCCAATATTAACCGAGAGAGGAAAAGTAAAAGACCCGTGGCCAAACGTAGATGCATCAAGCGGCGCATTGCTGTTTCATTTTGGTATGACTGAATTTGAATATTACACAGTACTCTTTTCCGTTTCGAGAATTATCGGACTTGCGGCTCAGTTAATTCTAAACAGAGCTATGATGGCACCCCTGATACGTCCAAAATCGGTAACGACAAAGTGGATAAAAAATGTTATTAGTTCGAAAAAAGAAGATAAGAAGATTAAATAATAATTTGTTTTTCCGTAATACTTTTACCTCTATTAGTGTTTAAGTCCTCTTTGGCGAACGGCACAAATAACAGCTAATATTTTATAACTTTATAACCGTACTATATCTTCCAGCTTTGCATTTCTTCAAACATCTTATAATCCGTAAGGTCATAGTGAATTGGCGTGACGGAGATATATCCTTCGTCTACGACTTTTACGTCAAAGTCCATTGTCTTATCTATTTTCTTCATACTGCCCGTAAGCCAGTAATATTTGCGGTTACCCGGGTCGGTGCGGATTTCGTAAGTATCATCCCAGGAAGATTTTCCCTGTCTTGTTATTTTAACGCCTTTAATTTTTTTAATTGCGGGTACGTTTACATTCAAAAGAGTTCCTTTTGGTAATCTGTTTTTAATGACGACTTTTGCTATTCTCGATGCGAATTTAGATGCGAGAGAAAAATCGGTATATGTATAGCTTGTAAGGGAAATTGCGATAGACGGAATTCCAAGTATGGTTCCCTCTGTTGCCGCGGAAACCGTTCCTGAGTATATTGTATTGATTGCTGTGTTTGCACCCTGGTTAATACCGGAGATAAGTAAATCTATTTTTCTGTCTTTTAATAGTGTATGTACAGCAAGTTTGACTGAATCCGCAGGTGTTCCTTCTATTGCATATCCATTCAGGTTTTTGAATACGGGAACTTCTTTTACCCTTATTGGGCTGGACATAGTAATTGAGTGTCCAACCGCACTTTGCTGTGTGTGTGGTGCGGCAACGATTACATTTGCAAATTTTTTAATTTCCTTTGCAAGTGCTTTTATTCCATCGGCTCCAATACCATCGTCGTTACAAATTAATATTGTTGGTTTTTGTTTCATTTAAAGTCTATTTGTGTAATATTTTCCAGATTATATCTTTCAAATTATTTAAATTTTCTCCCGAAACAGAAGAAATTGAAATTTTATCTGTATCGGTTTTTACTTTTTCAAGTTTCGCTTTTAATTTATCTGTAATGGCATCTATTTTTGTAAAGCATAGTATTTTTGGTTTATCGAGTAAATCGGCTTCATAATTTTCAAGTTCTTTCAGAAGCATTTTATATTCTTTCAGAAAGTTTTTTTCCTGTCCGCTAAATTTTGTAGCATCTATTAAAAAAAGTAAAAGTCTTGTTCTTTCAATATGCCGGAGAAACTGTATTCCCAGACCTTTTCCGCTTGATGCTCCTTCAATAATTCCCGGAATATCGGCAACCACAAATGAATCGTAATCTTTATATTTTACAATGCCGAGATTAGGAACGAGCGTAGTAAACGGATAATCTGCAATTTTTGGTTTTGCGGACGATATTTTAGAAATCAAAGTTGATTTTCCTGCATTAGGAAAACCTACAAGTCCTACATCAGCTATAAGTTTTAATTCTATAATAATTGCTTTTTCTTCACCTGATTTTCCTTTTTCTGCAGTACGCGGAGCCTGGTTAGTGGAGGATTTGAAATGAGTGTTCCCTTTTCCGCCCTTTCCGCCTTTTAAAATAATTTTTTCTTCCCCGTCGATTAATAGTTCGGCAAGTTCACCTCCTGTCTCGAAATCTTTTATCACGCATCCACAAGGAACTTTAATTATTATATCGTCGGCGTTTTTACCGGTTTTATCTCCGCCCATTCCATGTTGTCCCTTGCCGGCTTTATAATGAGCTTTGTAACGAAAGTCGATTAAGGTTGACAGCTGTGAGAATGCTTTAAAAATTATGTCTCCACCTTTTCCACCGTCACCACCGTTTGGACCGCCTTTTGGGACATATTTTTCTCTTCGGAAGCTAACACATCCATTGCCTCCGTCGCCGGATTTTATATATATTTTTGTATAATCTAAAAACAAATTTTATTTACCTTTCTCGTTATTTGTAAAATAGTCGCTTAATAAATCGACAAATAAGACCGTATACTTATTGTATAAATCAACTTTGTTTTTTAAAAATATTTCTTTGAGGAAACCGGATGCGTCCTGCCAGTTTTCAAATGTTTCAAGTTCTTCAAAAGCTTCATGCATATCGGATTTACTATCTTTGAAAATCTTTTTTTGGATTAAGTTAATTTCATCCCGTTTAAATATATGTTTTATTTTTTCCTCTCCATGGTTTATTTTTCCTTTTTTTTGAATCTTATCAGACACCTTCGGTTGTTCGGGAGTTTCTTCAAGATGTTCTTTTTTTTCTTCAACCGGTTTTATTTTTTCTTCAATAATCTTTTTTTCTTTATGGAATTTTTTTATTGGAATATTTTTTATAATCCTGATTAAACCTTTTGGTTTTTCGTCATCTTCGGTTTTAGTTTTTTCTGCTATAAACGGTATTTTTTCTTCTTGAGTCTTTTCTGTTTTTTCAACTTTACTCTCAGAAATTATTTCTTCTTCTTTTATTAAAACATCAGTTTCATTTTTCGTGTCCGGGGTTTCAGTGTTTATATTTTGTAAATCATCCTTTAAAACAAAGAAATCGCTATTAACAAAGTATTTATCCATAAGAATTTTTATAGCCGTTTTCATTTCAATTTCCATAGATTCGTCTAACCCGGGTATAATCTTGAATTTACTCAATAATTCTTGAAATCCCTTATCTTCTAAAAACAGTTTTATTAATAGATACGGTACGCTCCAGTCAAGATTGATTTCTTTTTCTTCACTGTACTTAAGTTTATAAATTTGCGAAAAAAAATTTTTGATTTTTATGCTTGAAGTATTTATAACAAGTTTTTCAAGAACCACTTTATTTGCTTCGTCAATAAGATATTTAACATCATTCTGAGTTATGAAAATTAAGGCATTATTTTTTATGTGATTTGTAATTAAATCAATATAGTATCTATAAAAGTGAAACACCTCGACTTTTCTTAATATTTCCTCAGAAGGTTTCGAATCATAACCTCCGAAAAGATAATTCGTTAATGTCCATTTGGGTCTTAATGAATAATTGGTATTAAGTTTTACGGATTTTTCTAGAAGAGAGTTGAGTGTATCCCTATCGTTAATTTCGATTTGTTCGGCGGACAGAAAATTTATTACGAAAAGTGGTAAATCACTATTTTTAACGGTATCTATTGAGACGAATTTTATCTCGTCGGCAATAGCTTTTAACGTTTTATATTTTTTCTCGACTATTTCTTCAAACATTTACTCAAAAATTGTAATTTGCAACAATTTAGTTTAATCAAATGTTATATAAAATGTAAAATAGTGTAAGAAATTAATTAAAATGATTGTTTCTTATTTGTTTTTAATATGAAATTTCTGTTTTTTTTAAACTCTTCAAGTTTATTGAAAATTAAATTTAACTTTGTAAGAGGATTATTTTTGTCCGAAAGAAAAATATATATTACCATTGTAATTTTTTTTTCGGGAATTTTATATTCACAGAAATATTTCTTACGGACAGAATATAGATTGGGTTGGTAATCCGGTAAATTTGAAATATATAATTTCTTACCTCAAATTATCGATTGACCCCTTACAAAACCACAATGAATTACTGTAATATTTGCAAAATATATTGCAAATAATATATTCGAAGTGTATATTTGAATGTTAGCAAAAAAATAAAACTACCTGAGCTAGCAAACAGTACTTACTCACATTAATTAACATTTTTAAAAATTTTAAAAAATATAATTATGGCAAACACATATAAAGTTGTAATAAGTACTTATGCGGATACTTTTAAAAACATAGATCAAGATGGTAAAGGTAAATCGAGAAATAATACCATCTTAATGGGGTCATATGTTAAATTACTTGACGAAGAAAATGGTGACTGGCAAAAAGTATCAGCTTTTAGCATAGAAGGGTGGATAAAAAAGAGCGTCCTTGGAGATTCACCGGGCTATAAGTGTTTTTATGTAGATGTTGGGCAGGGTGATGGAGCATTAATCGAGGTTGGAAATGATGAAGACGGTTTGAAGATATTAATAGACGGAGGACCTTCGGATAATTTGAGTCGATATTTAAGTAAATGGCAATATAAATACTATTTGAATTTAGACAAAAAGATACATTTCGACTACGTATTTATAAGTCATTTTGATAGTGACCATTTTAATGGATTAATAGAGATTATTAACGATGAAAATTATACTTTTGGTAAAATTTTACATAATGGGATAGCGAAATTTAAGGACGGTAAAAATGATGAATTACCACAAGATTATAATACGAAATTAGGAAAAAAGATCAAAGAGAATAATGTTAATTATTTAATAACATATTTCAATAGCATTCAGGATCTTGAAAATCTGAAAAAAAAAGGAGGATTATCGGATTTAATGGATAATTTTCTAACCGCAGTAAAAGATGCCAGCTTACAAGGCAGATTAAAAGAGTTGAAGAGGATAGATTACAAAGAAACCATACCTTCAAAGACTATTAATGGTAAAAATTTCGATATTGAAATATTAGGACCTGTTACGTCTGATATCAGTACAGGGTTAGCTTTTAAGTATTTCAAAGACGAGTCACACACAATAAATGGTCATAGCCTTATATTAAAGATAAAATATGGGAATAGAACCTTTCTCTATGGAGGAGATTTAAATATTCCTTCGGAAGATCATCTTATCGATTACTATAAAAATAAAAACGTATTTGAAGTAGACGTAGCGAAATCCTGTCATCACGGTGCATCAGAATTTACGACGGATTTTATGGGGAAAGTAAACCCTTTAGTCACGGTAATTTCTTCGGGAGATAATGAATCATATTCGCATCCCCGGGCTGATGCTATCGGTTGTGCAGGGAAGTACTCCCGTTCTAAGAGACCTCTTGTATTTTCAACTGAATTAGCCCGTTCATCAAACGTAAAAACAGATGA
>JBAZEQ010000068.1:0-10484 GCA_041653855.1 Ignavibacteria bacterium
CGGATATAAAATAGATATTTGGATTTTAATACCGGTGCTTCTGCTGCTGATGTTCAGCATTGGTATGGTTTACAGTGCGAGTTCCGACTATTCTATCTATAAATTCAAGGATGCTAATTATATGTTCAAGCTTCATTTGATAAAAGTATTGATGGCTCTTGTCTTGATTTTCATCTTCGGAAAAATTGATTATAAATATTATGAAAAGTACGGCAAATGGTTAATTTTAATTTCTGTCTTTTTCCTTGTACTTGTATTTATCTTAGGGGTTTCTATAAAAAATGTAAACCGTTGGTTAAATATCGGTCCAATCAGATTTCAACCTTCTGACCTTGCAAAATATACATTAATACTTTTTATTGCGAATCTATTGGTTAAACAAAAGAACAAATTATCTGATTTGTATAAAGGATATCTGCCTTTAATAATTACAATAATTACAGTTAGTGTCCTGGTTGCCGCACAACCGAATTTTTCGACTTCGCTTATTATTTTCGGTTCTTCGATGCTGTTACTGCTTATTTCTCAGGTAAAGTTTAAACATATTTTAATAACTGGATTATCTATGCTGCCTGCCGCAGTATTTTTTATACTTACAAAATCATATATAAGAAATAGAATCGAAAACTTTGCAGATTTTACTTCGAGCGGTACTGCACAACATCAGTTGAACCAGGCAATTATAGGTCTTGGTAATGGAGGTATATTCGGAGTCGGAGGAGGAAACTCTTTGCAAAAACAATTCTTCCTTCCTGAAGCTTACGGAGATTTTATTTTTTCCGTAATAGGGGAAGAATATGGTTTAATAGGAACCCTTACAGTTATTTTCCTTTTTGGTATGCTTCTTATTCGTGGCTATAAAGTGGCAAAAAGTATTCCTGATGAATATGGTAAATATGTTGCATTCGGCATTACTACTATAATCTCTGCTTATGCTGTTGTTAATATGTCGGTAGCATGCGGAATAATTCCTACAACCGGTGTTCCGATTCCTTTTATTAGTTATGGCGGAACGGCTTTGATATTTAATTCCATTGCTGTAGGAATATTATTGAATATTTCTTCTTACAGGAATGAAAAACCGGTTGCTTTTAGTGATAACATAGATTCAAATAGTATATTAAAAGAATCAAATATGGACAGGATATGAATATAATATTTACAGGAGGAGGAACAGGTGGACATATATTTCCTGCAATTGCAGTCGCTGATGAATTGAAAAAAAATTATGAGAATGTAAATGTTTTATTTGTCGGAGCAAAAGGCAGAATTGAAGAAAAAATTGTACCTGCAAATAATTATGAATTAAAAACAATTGATATAACCGGATTTAATAAAAGAAACATTATTGGCACAATTAAATTACCTGTAAAATTTTTTAATGCATTGAAAAGTTGTAAAAAAATATTGCGAGATTTTAAACCGAATGTGGTAATCGGAACCGGCGGATTTGCAAGTGCCCCTATGGTTTATTCGGCTATCAAAATGAAAATCCCAACGGTTGTGCAGGAGGGAAATTCTTTTCCGGGAAAAGTTACAAGATATCTTTCGGGTAAAGCAAGTAAAGTGATTGTCAGCTTTGAGGAAACAAAAGATTTGCTTAAAAGAAAAGATAATGTAATTAAAATATCTTATCCCGTAAGAAATTCCTTAATTAAGGTAGATAAGATTGGGGCATTAAATTATTTCGGTCTGAATAATGGAAACAGAACCTTATTTATATTTGGAGGTAGCCAGGGTGCAAAGGGTATTAATGATGCAGTGAAAAATAAAATTAAAGCTTTATATGATGAAAATATTAATCTGATATGGCAAACCGGAAAAGTAAACTTTAAGGAATTAAATAAATTATGTGAACCGTATCAGGATAAAATCAAGGTTTACGAATTTATAGATAATATGAAATATGCATATTCTGCTTCCGACCTTATTATCTGCCGTGCGGGAATGAGCAGTATTATGGAACTTTCATTCTTGAAAGTGCCGGCAATACTTGTTCCGTTTCCGGGCTCTGCGGATAATCACCAGGAGAAAAATGCAAGGACATTGGAAAATAATAAAGCATGTATATTAATATTGCAACAAGAGCTTGATTCAAGATTAATGAATGTTATAACAAATACAATAAATAATAACGATACTCTTAATACTCTCGGAGAAAACATTTTTAAGTTCTCCGATCCTGATTCGGCAAAAAAAATTGCAAATTTAATTTATCAATTAACTTTAAATTAAAAGAATATGGGCGGAAGAATATATAAATACAAACTTGATTTTTATTACAAATCCGTGATTGTCTATTTGCTCTTTCTTATCGTATATGCTGTAATCAATGAGACATTTTTAGAGAGACAATTCACCGATTTATATAAAGACCCGATTGTATATATCAGTTTGATATTCATTTTGTATACATTTTTTGTCTTGATTAAAAATGCGATAAGGGCAAAAGAAATAATTTTTGAAGATGATAAATTCATCGTTAAAAACAGGTTTGGACAGAGAGAAGTGCTATTTTCCGATATTCTAATAATTAGATTCTCGAGAGAAAAAAAATATGGTAATAACAGGAAGGGTATTGTAAGAAGGGTAAGGATGAAACTAAAAGAAAGAAAAAGGTTTTTAAGAATTCGTCTGAGCGAATTCTGTGAAGAAAAAAAGTTAGTACAGGAATTTAAAAGTGTTGCTAAACTGATTTCAACAAGAGTAAATGATTGATAATAATATAAAAATATTAGATGGAGTTAAGCATATCCATTTCATCGGTATAGGTGGCATTGGTATGAGCGGAATTGCCGAATACCTTGTCCGTAAAGGCTTTGCAGTTTCAGGAAGCGATTCAATTTTAAGCGATATTACAAGTAAATTGTCTGCTATTGGTGTTAAAGTATTTGAAGGGCATAGTGAAAGTAATCTATCCGGTGATACTAACCTTGTTGTCTATTCTGCTGCAATAAAAGATAATAATCCCGAATTATTAAAGGCGAGAAGACTTGGCATTAACTCGGTCAAACGAGCAAAAATGCTTGGTGAAATTGTGAACGATAAAATTTTAATAGCCGTTAGCGGTACTCACGGAAAAACCAGTACTACTGCTATGCTGGCAAAAGTATTAATAGACTGTAAATTCGACCCGACTGTGTTCGTCGGCGGGACTGTAGATTTTCTTGAAGATGGAAACTCAAGAATCGGAAATGGTAATTATGCAGTTGTTGAAGCAGATGAATACGACAGAAGTTTTCTTACTCTAAAACCGGATATCGCTGTTATCACAAACATAGATTTGGACCATACCGATATTTATAAAAATCTCGATGATTTGAAAAATACTTTTTCGCAGTTTCTGAATTCAGGAAAAGAAAATCTTAAAATTATAGGCTTTGGCGATGATAGGAATGTAATTGATGTGATGAATTTAATTCAAAATAAAAATTGCTATAAGTACGGATTTGGTAAACATAATAACTACATTATCGATGAATCTTATTTAAAAAAATCGAATATTGAATTTGAAATTAATAATAATTTTATAGAATTAAGTGTATGCGGCAGACATAATATCTTGAATGCCTCTTCAGTATTTATTGTTGGTGAATTACTCGGTATCGAAAAAGAATGTGTGATAAGAACATTAAAAAGCTTTTATGGAGTAGACAGGCGTCTGGAATTGAAATATAATAAAAAAATTAAAGTATATGATGACTATGCTCATCACCCGACAGAAATAGAATATTCGTTCAATGCTGTTAAAGAAATCGCAAAATCGAGGGTGATTACGGTTTTTCAACCACATACATACACAAGAACAAGAGATTTCTACGAAGCTTTTGCAAATGCATTAAAGGGTAATGATATAACGATATTGACCGATTTATATCCTGCTCGTGAAAAGGAAATTGATGGCGTGAGCTCTAAGCTAATTTATGATAAATTATTATTTATTGATGAAAATGAGATTTATTACGAAAAAAGTTTTGATAATGTAATTAAAAAACTCGATGAAATTGTAAAAGAAAACGATACTGTGATTTTTCAGGGAGCAGGTGATATAACGGATTTATGCAATTTATACATAAAAAAAATATCGAATAAAGAGATTGAATAAAAGAAAAATAATATTAATCCTTTTTGCATTTGTGATAATAATAGCTGTGGTGATTATCTCTGCCAACAGGTGGAGAACTAATATTACTTATGATAAGATTACTGTTAACGGGAATTTTACACTTACTAAAGAAGAAATTCTTCAAGCAGCAAATATAAAACAGGATAGTATTATTAATATCGAAGAACTGAATCTTGTATTTATTCAGGATAGAATTTCGAAGCACCCTGAAATTAAAAAAGTATCCGTGAGCAAAAATCCGCCTAATGAACTTGTGATTGATGTTATTGAAAAAAGACCTCTGGCAATTGTGAATCTCGGAAATCAGCTTAATCTTATCGATGAAGAATGCGAAATGTTCCCTTTTAAAAACTATGAAAAGCTCTTTGATTTACCTGTGATTACGGGTATAAAGCAGGTTTCCCTGCAACAGATTCAAGATAAATATTATATGAGTGATTTGAAAACAGCTGTATTTATAACTATGAATGCGTATATGAAAAGTAAGTTTTTATATAACCAGATTTCGGAAATAAATATTGCTGATACAGGCAAGATAATTCTTTTTACAAACGATAAGTCAATTCCGGTATATTTTCCGCGTGGCGGGGATAAAAATATTTCGGACTTGAATTACCGGAAAGAAATTATATCAAAACTTGTTGTTCTTAAGAATTTTTTCGAAAAATCTTTCGCATCGCTGAAAGAGAAAAAGCTCGATTACGTTGATTTAAGATTTGATAATCAGGTGATTGTAAAAACAAATTAATTTAGAAAAAATTAAAGTTTATACTATGTCAAAATTAAAAAAAGTAAAAACCACGGATTCTGATGTAATAGTCGGACTCGATGTAGGTACTACTAAAATTTGTGTAATCGTTGCCCGTCCAAAAGATAGCAATAATGTGGATATAATAGGTATCGGAAAAGCCCCGTCTGAAGGTCTTCACAGGGGAATAGTCGTTAATCCGAGCAAAACAATCGAATCTATTAGAGCCGCTATCGCAGATGCCGAATTAAATTCGGGCGTAAAAATAAAGTCTGCATCGGTAGGTATTGCCGGACATCATATAAGGTGCATTCAGTCTTCCAGTATTATCGGTATAAATAATCCCGATAGGGTCATTACGGAAGAAGATATGCAAAGGCTTATTGACCAGGCAAAGCAAATCAGAATGTCGAGCGATTCGAGGATTATAGATGTAATCCCTCAGGAATATATAATTGACGGCAAGGATGGAATTTATGAAAGTCCTGTAGGAATGTTCGGAATTCGCCTTGAAGCAAAAGTAAACATTATATCAGGTCTTGTATCTTCGATTGATGATTTGACTAAATGTGTTCTTAGTTGCGATGTCGAACTGGATGATATAGTTCTTGAGCCTATTGCATCTTCTTATTCAGTGCTTGATGAAACCGAGAAAAAAGTCGGTGTCGCAATGCTCGATATCGGCGGCGGCACAACCGATATTGCAGTCTTTAAAAAAGGTGTTCTGAAATATACAGCAGGTATAGGTATTGCCGGAAGCCTTGTAACAAATGACATAGTAGAAGCACTCGGAATTTCCGATATAGAGGCAGAAAGAATTAAAAGGGAATTTGGTTATGCTTCAGTTTCCGAAATTTTGAACGATGATGAAATTACGGTAGAATCTATTAAAGGAAAGATTCCAAAGAAAACAAGAAAGAGTATTCTTGCAAGAATTATTCAGGCAAGAATGCAGGATATTTTTGAACTCTCTGCAATAGAAATTAAAAATTCGCAGATACATAACGAACTTCACGCAGGTGTTGTGATTACAGGCGGTGGTTCTTTGATAAAAGGAACAAAAGAACTTGCAGAAGAAATTCTCGGGACGGAAGTTAATCTCGGTATCCCGACCGGGCTTTCAGGTGGACTTATAAAAGAAGTCGAAAGCCCCATTTTTGCTACTGGTGTAGGTTTAATCTTACACAGGATTAAAACTATGGATGAAGCAAATCATATGACAACTTATGAAAAGGGAAGGGCAAGAAAAAAACTGACACCGAAAGATTTTATACTAAAAATAAAAAGATGGTTCGACGAATTATAAATAATATTTTCAAAAAGAATTTTAAAGAAATTTAATATATAAAAAAATTAAATAGAAAGGGTTAAAAAATGCCAATTCAATTAATTCCTGATAGTCTCGACGGTGCAAAAATCAGAGTTGTCGGAGTCGGCGGCGGCGGCGGTAATATTGTAAATTCGATGGTAAACAAAGGTATTGAAGGTGTTGAGTTCATCGCTGTTAATACCGATGCTCAAGCACTTGATGTTAGTAAAGCTAATATAAAAATCCAGATTGGTAAAAATATTACCAAAGGTCTCGGTACCGGTATGAAAGATGAAATCGGTATGAAGGCTGTTGAAGAAACGCGCGATACTCTCGAAAAATCCCTATTAGGAAGCGATATGGTCTTTATCACTGCTGGTATGGGTGGCGGTACTGGAACAGGTGGAGCGCCCGAAGTCGCCCACATTGCAAAAAGCCAGAATGCTCTTGTTGTTGCTATCGTTACTAAACCTTTCGAATTCGAGGGTAGACCGAGAATGGAACTTGCTAACCAGGGTCTCGAAAGACTGAAAGACGAAGTCGATAGCTTGATTGTTATTCCTAACCAGAGAATATTCGAACTTATTAGTGTAGATACTGATAAAAAACAGGCTTTCGAACTCGCTAATAAAGTTCTCTACAATGCAACAAGAGGAATTTCACAAATTATCACAAAGACAGGTGAAATCAATGTTGACTTTGCTGACGTAAGAACAATTATGAAAGATATGGGTGACGCTATGATTGGTACCGGAATCGCCGAAGGTGAAAACAGGGCTGAAAAAGCGGCACTGGATGCCCTTTCAAATCCATTGCTCGATAATATAGATATTGCAGGTTCGAAATGTGTTCTCGTTAATATTTCCAGCAATGGCTCTATTAAAATGTCTGAAATCGGAAAGATTAACCAGATTATTCAGTCGAAATCCGGTGAAGATGCAAAGTACATTCTCGGAATTGTGGATGATAAAGATATGAAAGATGAATTGCAACCGGTTTCTCAAAAGCTGCTGAAGCCGCAAAAACGGAAGAATCCGATGCTCACACTAAAAAGTATGCAACCGTTATTACAGAATTGCCAAATGACCAAAAAGGATATAGCGAACTCGACGTTCCTGCATGGAAAAGAAGATACGATAAAATAAATATCAATGAAGATTTAAGTGAAGAAGCTCCTAAGAAAAAAGAAAAATCTCTCGATGATTTGGGATTCGATATCGACATTGAAGAAAAATTCCTTAAAACACCGGGTTTCTTAAGAAGACAAATGGACTAACTCTTTGTTCTGTCATTCCGGCAAGTTTTAAGCCGGAATCCAGAAAATTTTATTGGTTCTAAAAAAGTGAAAAGTGAAAAGTGAAAGGTGAAAGGTGAAAGGTATAAAGTAAAAAGTAAAGGTGAAACCTGTGAGAGGAAACGTGAGTTTAAAAAGTATATTTAAGAATTAAGAATTAAGAATTAAGAATGTTCTTTTAATTTAACATTTAACATTTAACATTTAACATTTAACATTGTACATTGTACATTTGCAAATTGTACATTGAAAAATTGTCTCATATATATTGCACTTCGACCTTTCCTCTGCCGAGAGAGGTTGAATCCTGCAATCTCCCACAAGCGGGGTCCCCCACGACCCCGCTTTCTTTTGGTTATTCCTTTAATAATTCTTTACAAATAATTAACATTATTTGATATTAATTATATTGTTTATCCTTGATAATAATATGTGTAATAACTAATATTGTTGGTAGTTTCTCATATTGAAATTATCATTTAAATTAATTGTATAATTAGGAGGAAAATGGAACCACCCTACAGAAATAGGCGGATGAAATATTGCAATTTTTTCCTTTCGCTTTCATTTAAATGTTTGATATTCTTTATTAGATAATTGAAAACATTAATTACCAATACTAAAATGTGAAAATTTACGAGAATCAAATTTAAGATAATAAATATTAATCAAATTAAAAACAAATTATTTCAATATCTTGTCTTAACTAAATTAAAAATAAAAAAATAATCAGTTCTTTTTTTTACTTAATAATTCTTTCAATAATGAGACTATTATTGAGTAATTTTGAAAATCATTTTTAATAAAAATCAGGATAAATAATAAATAAAATTTAATGATGTTGATCTTATATCGGGGATATTTTTAAAAATTTAGAACTTCCGGATAATAAGGATAACTTTGCTTTTAACAAAAAAATAATTTTTATAAATTAAATTAAATAAAAATGAGAACAAAAATTGTTATTTCGCTTTTTATTTTTTTTGTTTCAGCTTCTTTTCTGGTAATTAATTCTCCAAAGAAAGAAACTGATATGGTTTCAACTCAAACACAATATTCGCGACCGGACAGCTTTTACATCGGAGCAATTGATAACGGCTGGGCTTACAGCGATTATGATAGGTTAAAAGAATTAAAACTAAATATCTGGCATAAATACCCGCGGAATGATAGCGGATGGCGACCTCTTGTAGTACAGGATTACCTTTTTGATGATTCAAGTGTTTACTATTCAAATGTTCAGAGTAAAATATCGGAAGTAAAAAATAATGATTTCGATATAGTTATGGATAGACCGAAAATGAAATACCTCTCTTATGGCAGGTGTTCGGATTACAAAGCGGCGGATGCATTGCAACCTGATGACTTGTACTGGTTTTACAGGTATAACGAACATAATAGTTTGGTTAGCAGTGATTCAATAGATAACTCAATTTATGGGAACGGAATAAAAGTAAGGAAGTCTACAGTCGGAATAAATGACACCGGATATGTTTTTACCGGATTGATTTCAAACAGGGAACAAATCAAAAACAGTGAGAATAGGTTGTTGCGACCAACAGATCGATATTGGCACGTAATTCCGAGAATCAGAATCAATCCTGAATATGCAAATAATCCAAATCTCGATACCACAAGGATTTGCAGAATTGAAGTAACTGATTTCTATGGCAGAATTGTGGATTCTGTTACTATAAAAGGGAAAAATTTTATAAATCGATTGACTGATAATTATGATGGAAATTATTTTGAACATTATAATTTTTGGTCGGATACAACAAATCCTTTTATTTTTTATGATTCATTGTTTAGAGTCGAATGTTCTGATATATTAAACCCCCACGATAGCACTTATGGAAATGTATCGAACCAATGTAAAGTTGATTACAGGATTTATTGGTACGGCGAGTGTGATATGTGGGTGGATAGAATCCGCGTTTGCAATCAGGTTGCTTTTGATTTATTTGATGAAACTCCTAATAATATTCAACATATCAGTTATATGAACTGGCTTCGCTGGGAAACCTCACTTGGAATGACAAATAATGCAGGCTGGAGATTTGCCTGCGATGAGCCGGAATTTTGCAAAATGCCCGTATTAAAATATATGAATGAAAAAATAATGGCTCAGTCGGGCGGAAAACTCGGTATGACCCCTCTAGTAAATTTCGATAATATCAGGTCGCATATTCCGGATTATTATCTTAGCAATCATTTTACTCCCGCAAGGTTAAAAAAATATCTTGTGGATATCGGCGGGTTCAGGGAATATTATTTCGATATTTACCCGATTACTTATGGTTCATTCTTGCCAAAACAAATTAACGGAACTCATTTTGAAAAAATAGATATATCGAACGGAGTACTTGGTCAATCAACAGAAAATATTGAAGATTACGAAGGTGTAATAAATTTAATTTATGATAAACCTTATTTCGGGTGGGGAGAAGCTCCTTTTAGTATGGATTTAAGAAGAGGAATGGAATTATCCAAATTATCCGGTATTCCGATTTATCCGGTTTTGCAAGCTTTTCTTTATCACACGCCCGGCAATCCGCCATCGGGTGTAAGAGAACCAACGAATGAAGAAATAAAAGCTATGGCAAATATTTCATTAGCCTATGGCTCGAAAGGAATATTTTATTTTGCATACCAGGGATTCGGGGGGATGTCTCCTGATACATTATTTTGCAGAGGATTAGTTAACCAAGGTACGCCTCCGCCCAAACGACTTTATAATGCTTATGGACAGGCAAAATGGGATACAATATGCAGTATAAATTCTAAAATACAGAAATGGTCTAAATCATTACTTGATTTTGACCCGCAATATACCGGTAGTTATATTTATAATACAAACACGGGTGTAAACGAGCAAAGCCAATTAATAAATATTACTTACATAAAAGGCATAAAGACTTATAAACCCGCAATTGACAATTCCTCAACCGATACAACCGTTTCAGGATTGACTTCAGATGCTCAAAGCTCAACATATATACAAGCT
>JBAZEQ010000069.1:0-6972 GCA_041653855.1 Ignavibacteria bacterium
GACAAACGCAAATTTTCCAATTGTATGTCCACATACAATTGTACTGTTTGCACCTAAAGATGCTCCTTCTTTTACTAAAGTTTTTAAATAATACTGTGCTCCTACCTGCGGATATTTACTTCTCGGGTCGATTATATTTGTGAAAACCATTGAAGGACCACAGAACACATAATCCTCAAGTTCAACACCTTCATAAACAGATACGTTATTTTGAATTTTAACGAAATTCCCGATTTTCACATTATTACCAATATTTACGTTTTGTCCAAGCACACATTTTTTACCGATTTTAGAGCCTGATTGAATATGAGAAAAATGCCAAATTTTTGAACCATCACCTATTTCGACATTATCGTCAACAACGGCAAATTCATTTATATAATAATCCATATATATTTCTATTAATTAATTATAAGATTTTTTTATTCGTCATTCAATTTTATTTGTGCTACTTCCAGCACTTCGAGTACTTCTTTTGCGTGAACACCATCGGTTCTTGGAGTTTTGTCGTTAACAATGCAATCGAAGAAATGTTTTTGTTCTTCTTCAAGCGGTGCTTTTTCAGGATAATTAACAACTTCATAAGCGGAATCAAATTTTTCAAATGAACCATTAACAAGACTGAAACCTTTTTTGTAGAATTTCAGCTTTTCGGTTTTCAAACTATCTTCAAATACAAGCATACCTTCGTCACCGATTACAACGACACGATGCTCTTTAAAGGGATGAAGCCAGCTAACAAATATATGGGCATGTACGTTATCAGGATATTTTAAATATGTAAGAGTAGTATCTTCGATATTTTCCTGAACAAAAGCGGCTCCTTTAGCTCCAACAAAAAACGGTTTCGCTCCTGTAAGAAATTGAATAATAGAAATATCGTGAGGAGCAAAACTCCATAAAATATTTTCTTCGCTTCGAATAGTTCCTAAATTCAGCCTATTGCTATAAATATATTGCAACTTTCCAATTATACCTTCGTCAATTTTTTCTTTCAAAGTTAACACGGCAGGATGATACAATAAAACGTGACCTACCATAAGTTTCAAATTATTTTCTTTAGCAATATTAACCAAATCACAGGCTTCTTTTGAAAGCAAAGTTATTGGTTTTTCTACAAGGACATTTTTTTTAGCCAAAAGGCATTTTTTCGAAATTTCATAATGAGTTTGGGCAGATGTAGCAATTATAACAGCATTTATATCCGAATTATTTAAAATATCATCAATATTAGTCGTAAAAATTATTTCTTTTGAAATTTGTTCTACATTTATAGAATTTGAAGAATCAATATCACAAACTGATAATAAATTTTGCTTTAAAATTTTATGGGCAGTTTTTATATGATTTAATCCCCATTTCCCACACCCTATAATCGCTAATTTTATTTTCAATTTTTAAATTTTATTAATTTATAACAATATTATTAGAAACCTCTTTTAATTACTTTTTGAAAGTCGGATTTTATCATAATTTTAACAAGTTCCGTAAATTTTACTTTCGATTGCCAGCCAAGCTTTTCTTTAGCCTTACTTGAATCCCCAATTAACACATCAACCTCTGTTGGGCGGTAGTAATTCTTATCAATCTCTACAACTACATCGCCGATTTTGGGAATTATATTATTTGCCTTATCAACTAACGGGTTATCCGAGATTTTACTGATAACACCTTTTTCGTCTTGATTGTTTCCTTTCCATTCTAATTCTACACCCAGTTCTTTAAACGTCAATTCCGTAAATTCCTTGACGGTATGAGTTTCTCCGGTAGCAAGAACAAAATCATCAGGTGTTTCCTTCTGCAGCATCAACCACATACCCTCGCAATATTCGGGTGCATACCCCCAGTCTCTTTTTGCATTAAGATTTCCAAGTGATAACTTCTTCTGCAATCCTAATACTATTCTTGCTGCAGCTCTTGTAATTTTACGCGTAACAAATGTTTCTCCTCTTCTTGGTGATTCATGATTAAAAAGAATACCGTTGCAAGCGAATAAATTATAGGCTTCTCTATAATTTATTACAATCCAGTACCCATAAATTTTCGCCACCCCATACGGGCTTCGAGGATAAAAAGGAGTTTTTTCGTTTTGGGGAATCTGGAGAACCTTTCCAAACAATTCACTTGTCGATGCCTGATAAAACTTTGTCCTGATTCCGATTTCACGAATAGCATCGAGAAACCTTAATGTGCCCATAGCATCTACTTCTGCTGTATATTCAGGTATTTCAAAAGAAACCTTAACATGACTTTGTGCGGCGAGATTATAAATTTCATCGGGTTGCGTTTTTTCTATTAGCCTATTCAAATTACTGGTATCGGTAACATCACCGTAGTGTAGAAACAATTTTTTATTTAATACGTCTTTATTATTATACAAATGGTCAATTCTTCCTGTATTAAAAGAACTGCTTCTTCTAATTATTCCGTGAACTTCATAACCTTTTTCGAGCAAGATTTCAGTCAAATAACTTCCATCTTGTCCTGTAATTCCTGTTATTAAAGCAATTTTATTTTTCAAAATATTATTTTTAATTTTTATCAGATAAATTATTACTCGGTTTCGGATATAGCTCCGCAAGAATACTCACAAATGAGTAAAAATTATTTTATAAATATTGAATTTTTTCTAAATTAAATAATTGTAAATATACCGTTATTTAAAATTCTTATCAATGTAAAAACAGGAAGTAAAAAACTCAAATATTAAGTATAATTACCGAAAAAAATAAATACTTACTATGCTTTGAAAATCTTTGAGCTTTTAAATTTTCCAAATGCATTTCTCGTATCTACAATTATTTTGGAGTTTTTCAAAATAAATTCATAATTATAGTATGAATGGTTAGTAGATAGCAGAACTAAATCATATTTTGCTAAAGTTGATTCAGTTATTTCGATTGATTTTTTATTAAATGTATATTTTCTTAATTTAGGGATTTCGGTAACATAATCGTCGTTATAATCTACTTTAGCACCTATATCTTGAAGCAATTCTATCAGTTTAAGGGAAGGAGATTCACGAATATCGTCAATATCTTTTTTGTAAGCTAAACCAAGAATTAATATTCTCGACCCGTTTATATGTTTAAAATTTTTATTAAGTGCGTTCATAACCTTTTTCATTACATAATGAGGCATTGATGTATTAACCTCTCCGGCAAGTTCAATGAATTTTGTAGAAATTCCAAATTCTCTTGCTTTCCATGTCAAATAAAATGGGTCTATTGGTATACAATGACCACCCAAACCCGGTCCCGGGTAAAACGGAGTAAAGCCAAATGGTTTTGTAGAAGCGGCTCTTATCACCTCCCATATATCAATATCCATTCTATCGAATACAGTTTTTAACTCGTTTACCAATGCTATGTTTATCGAGCGATAAATATTTTCAAGCAGTTTTGTTGCTTCTGCCGCTCTGGCATTCGAAACAGGAACAACAGTGTTAATTACTTTACTATATACCATAGTTCCAATTTTCGTACATTTTTTTGTAACTCCGCCTATAACTTTAGGTATTGTTGACGTCGAATAAAAAGGATTGTTAGGATCTTCTCTTTCCGGAGAAAAGCACAAATAAAAATCCTTCCCTACTTTTAGCCCCGTTTTTTCAAGTACACACAGGATATCTTCGTCTGTTGTTCCGGGGTACGTAGTACTTTCAAGAGAGATTAGTTGATCCTTTTTCAGATACTTCGCAATCTCGTTTGTAGAGTTAATTACATAGCTCAAATCAGGTTCCCTATTGGCGTTCAAAGGTGTTGGCACACAAATGATAACTACATCTACTTCCCTAATCCTTGAAAAATCCGTTGTGGCAATAAAAGTTTTTTTGTTAACTTCGTTTTTTATTTTTTCCGACGGGATATGTTTAATATAAGATTTTTTTCTTTTGTTAATCTTATTTACTTTTTCATTGTCAAGATCAAATCCTAAAACAAAAATATTTTTCATTGAAAATTCCAATGCAAGTGGTAAACCAACATAGCCTAAACCTATTATGCCTACCTTAAACTTGTTTTCTTGAATTCTTTCTATAAAATCCATAAAAGTATAATTAATTAATAAAGATTGGTATATTTAAATGGTTTGAGCAGTCTTACTTCCGAAGAGCTCAGTTGAACACTGAACGTAGAATTTAACTCCATAATATTAACAATTAATTTATAGTGTCCCCGTATCTCCTTTATATACCCGGTCAACCCCCTAAATATTCCTCCCGTTATTTCTACTAAATCTCCTTCGGATATTTTCTTTTCCTCAATTTTAATTTTATCTGGAAGCTGTAAAGATAATTTAATATTTAGTATTTCTTTATCGGATACAATAGCAGGTCTTTTCTGATATATAACATACCTCATTGCACCATATGTATTGGAGATAGCCCGGATCCTTTCATTCTCATTTGTATTCACAAAAACATAACTTGGAAATAAAGGAACCATTAATTTCTTTTTTCTATCCGACCAATATCGCACGGTTTGTATCAAAGGTAAAAAAGCTTCTATTTCTTTATTTACTATCTGCTCAAAAACCTTCTTTTCATTTCTGGGTTTGGTATGAATAACATACCAGTTTTTTGTATTGCACAATTTATTTTGAACTGATTAAACTTATTAATAGTATCTTTTAATCAAAATAACTTTTTAAAAATTTCTGTACTATATATGCCGAGAGTATCATTAAAGTAGCATACAAAATAATCAATTGAAAGAAATTCTTGCTTGTTTTATATGAAAATATCTTGCCTCTCCATCCGCAAGATTGGCAAAAATACGGACTTAATTTTATTTTTTTTGATATTTTTTCAATAAAATTACGGGTTCTGCTTCTTCTTAAGGAAGCAATTTTTCCACAATTTGGGCATCTTGCGAGCTGAACGTTTTTTCTAACGAATAATCTTAAGTTCAATTTCTAATTTTTAGGATTTTTTTGTTTGCTTTTTTCTTCTTTTATCCATTCCGTCAGGCTTTGAATAATAATAATAATAGTTGTAATAATATCCGTACGCACTCTTTAAGCTGAAATTATTTAATACCGAACCAAGGAATTTGTGTTCATCGATATCAATAATTCTTTGAAAAGTTTTTAAGAAAGCATCCATAGGTGTCTTATTTGCTTGAACTATTAATATCGTACCGTCCGATACCCTTGATAGAATTTCAGGATCTGTTACAGATATAAATGGCGGCGAATCAAGTATTACTATATCATATATATCTTTAAGTTTTTCAATAAAATCAGACATTTGTTTCGAACCGAGTAATTCTGATGGATTAGGAGGAATCGTACCACTTGTAATATAATACATACCGGGTAATTTTGTTGGTCTCGTTATCTCTTCGAGAGTAACATTGGCAAATAAATAATCACTGAGTCCGGGAAACCTTTCGGATTCGAAAATAGCATGTATTCTTGGTTTTCTTAAATCACAATCAAGTAATAGCACTTTCTTACCAGCCAAAGCAAAACTTCCCGATAAATTAATTGCAACAGTAGTTTTACCTTCGCCGGGAACCGAACTGGTTACCAATATTGTCTTTAATTCCGATTCCAGTTTAGAGTATAACACTCTCGTCCTTAAAGCCTTGAATGATTCGGAAGCAGTCGCATTCGGTCTGTTGGCAACAATAAATTCCAATCGAGAAGAACCAAGTTCTTTCAACTCTTCAATCGATGGAACCCATGTTAATACAGAAACACCTTTTCCTTCTATATCTTCCGGATTTTTTATTGACCTGTCAAGATAATTTCTTAAAAATGCAAATCCTATACCGAGTACCAGACCTAAAATAGAACCTATTGAAATTATTAAACTCCGATTCGGTTTAGAAGGTTTTACAGGTAACAAAGCTTTATCCACAATATTAACATTACCAAGTTGAGCTCTTTCGTTTACCAATGCTTCCTGATATTTCTCCTCAAGAGCAAGAAATAATTTCTCGTTGGATTTTCTTGACCTCTCGAGTCTGGCAAGTTCAAGACTTTGAGAAGGGATTTTAGAAAAATCATTTTCATATTTAGTTAAGAGACTTTTCAGTGAATTTGCTTTTGCCTTATTAGACTGCAATTCAATACTTGTTTCTAAAAATTTTTGATATAGTATAGATTTTTCCATTGGAGTGTTGGAAAGAATTCCCGTCCTGATTATTTTAATTCTATCGTCATATTCCTTTTTTAATGGGTCTAATTTTTTATCATATTCAGATTTAACTCTTTCTATAAGTTTTTTATCACTTGGAATTGTAACCTCCAAACTTTTCTGAATCTCGAGCTCGGCTATCTTTTTCTGCAACTCGTCAACATAAGGCTGATTAATTTGACCTTCAATATAATTTGGTAAGCTCCTATCAATTTTTTCCAACTCTGATTTTATTTCAAAGTATGCTCTTTGTTTTGTATTTACATCTACATCTGCGGCATTTTTTTGAGCTTCAAAAGTTGATATTTGCTCAACAAGAGTTTTTGCTTTATCATCTAAGAATATTATCCCGCCTTCTTGTTGATAATCCTGCAACGAGACTTCCGAATTATTCAAATCGGTAATTTTTTTACTTTTTTCTTCTTCAAGAAAATTTTTCATCGTTGTAAGTTCACGCCTAGCAAATTCAATACTATATTTTAAATATGTTTCCGAATAGACATTTGCAATTAACTGTGCTTCGTAATTTGAAGGACTCTGAACTTCAATTTCGGCAATATCGAGTCCCCTTTTCTGGTTAATCGACACAATAATATTTAAATCTTTGGTTAACGTTGTCATAGAAACCACACTATCTTGAATACCCGGATTTCTATTTCTCAAATAATAAAAGTTTTTCTTGTTTGTGCAAACTTTGAAACTATCGAGAAGAGCCGCCGCAACTTTTTCACGTATTGTATAACTTTTTAAGATTTCGATTTCATTAGAAATATACCTGTCAGTTTGAAAATCCTGAAATTCCGGGATAAGCTGAGTCGATAAAATACTAC
>JBAZEQ010000069.1:6982-10382 GCA_041653855.1 Ignavibacteria bacterium
GACAGCATTTAAAACGTATAAAATAGTTATTAATGCACCCGAAAGAAAAATTAATACAATAGGCAGAATGTTATTCTGTAAAATATTTACATATTCCTTGAAATTATTCGAGCGATGCTGTAAACCTGTAGGAAACTTTGACGGATATCCCGTTTGCCTTTTAATATTCTGATTCAAAAAACTAAAGTGTTAATTATAATTAATATTGAATTTAATTTTTATTTGTTATCGATACTATCAAAATTGTCAGTGAAATTAATACTGAAGCAGCGGATAATATCAATGAGAAATTATCTTTAAAAAAAAGTCTCGGCTCCCCGGGGAAAACCAAAACATCTCCCGGTTTTAATGTAATATTTCTGTTTTTATTGGTTTTATTGGAAAATACATTTTCTGACCAGAAGATATCGTTATAATCAATTTTTATCATCTCGTCCGCCGAAATATTTAAAGTGTCATTTTTCTGTCTGAATAATCGAATTTCTTCCAATTTTGCATCAATTATAGGACCTCCTGCAAACGATATTAAATCAACGAGTGTTGACCCCTGTGGGATAATATATTTCCCGGGAAATTTCACATAGCCCCAAACACTAACCTCAATATTTACTTTATCCTTCTCGCTATAATTGAAAAATCCGCCTTGTTGAGAAAAGATCTGATTTGACCCCACTCTTTCTTTATCCTGTGCATTTATTGTTCCTAATAGGATAAATAGTATGCTAAAAAGCAAAAAATATCTTTTATTATTCAATTTATTTTAAAATTATAATCTTTAATATATTATTTAATTAGATAAAACTAAATGATAAAATTATTATAGATTTATATCGTTTTTAATATTAATGGCACAAAGTAATTATCTTAATGTCCCCCGCCTTTTGTAGGAACTGCATTCCATAATTTTAACATCAAAATTGCACCTATTACTGAAAATCCTATCATACTCGGACCCCAGGAACCCCATCCAAAATTATCGAGCAACCAGCCTACACCAATACCAACAGCTGCTCCACCAAGGTATTGCATACCATCGAACATTCCTGTAGCGGTTGCAGCCGCCCTCTTTCCCCCAAAATCCATTGAAGCAGTTCCTGAAAGCATAGAGTGTACCATACTAATTGCCGCAGAATTTACGATAAATGCAATTAAAATTAAATTTAAGTCTTTAGAAAGCCAAATTACTAAAAGACAAATAATCTGAAAGAAATATCCGATAAAAGCAACCGGCGGTCTTCGGGATTTAAAAAACCAATCCGATGAAGTTCCTGCAATAAATGCACCTGCTATACCGGCAAGTACAACACCAAAAGCACCTTTTTGAAAAATTCCCGAATCCAACGCTAAATTTTGGTATTCCTGCATATATCTTGGAAACCACTGTTCAAAACCGTGCCGTACAAATCCGGTACAAAACTCTGCAATTGCTATTGTAATTGTAATAGGGTTTGAAAAAACTTTTCTGAAAACATATTTAAAAGTAATTGCTTCGGTATCTCCACTTGTAGCATCCTGAGTATCCAATACCGGAAAACCAACATCTTCAGGTGAATCTTTAACAACCAAAAAAGTCGCAAGAGACATTAATGCAATAATAACCGCAGGTAAAAAGAAAACCCATTGCCATGGTAAAACCGTTACTGCAAATCCACCGATAATAAAAATCAAAGCCCTTCCGCTTTGAATCATAGAACCAAAGATAGCAGAAAAGACTCCTCTTTCACGAATATGAAACCAGGCGGAATTTACTTTTATCAGAGATAAAGCACTAAATGATTGGAAATATGCATTCAAAGCCCATACACTGGCAAAATAACTTAACAAAAATGTTCCGGTACCAAGAAAACCAATATAAGCACCAAGACCGAATAAAATGTTAAAAAATACTGTTCCGATAGAACCAATAAGCATTGCTTTTCTGCCGCCGATTCTATCCGCTAAAGGTCCGTTAAACAATGCCGAGATACCATAAATTGTAAGAGCCGCAGTAATAATCGTACCTATTGTTGTTTTATCCCAGCCATAATTATCGGATAAAGATTTATTTGCAAATGATAAATTGTACCTTCCCATATACATAGTTGCATATGTAATTCCCAGCGTGAGCCAGTTCAATGCCCTTCTTTTTCTGAAAGCAGAAGTGTGAACAGGTTTCGAATTTATTTCATTCATAATTTTATAAATTTATTTTATATGAATTGCTAACCAAATACATTGAGGATTTAATGAAGTATAATTGACTCTATGCTTTGTTTTTGCAGGAATTAATAAATAATCCCCTTTTTTTAAAACAATTTTTTCTCCGGTTTCAAATTTCAATTCCGATTCTCCCTGAAGTAATATCACAAATTCGTTACTGTCTTCTTCAAGCCATTCATTTTCATTTGTTGATTGTCCTGACGATACAATTTTTTCAATTAGACAGTTATCATTTTTGAATAATTCAAAAAACAGTTCGTTCTTAAAATCCAAATCTTGATTTATCGAAAAAATATTATTCATACATACTATTCCTTTACGGCATAAATTCCAAGCCATTCCGATTTAAATCTTTTATCAATAATTCTGAAATTATTTTTTCTTAATGAATCGGAAATTTGATTTTCTTCATCAATTAGTACTCCCGATATAAATAGTTTCCCGCCTTTATTTAATTTATCGTATATAGTTTTAAGATTTTTTTCTATAACACTTCTCAGTATATTTGCATAAATTGCATCAAAATTTTTATTTTTTATTTCAAAAATATCTTTTTTGAAAATTTTTATATTATTCGCAACCTTATTAATTTCAACATATTCCTTAGCGTTTTCAATTGAATCCTCATCGATATCGATTGCAATTGCTCTTTTTAATCCGAGTTTAATTGCAGCAATTGCAAGTACTCCCGTGCCGCACCCATAATCGAGTACATAATTATCTTTCGAATCGAAAAAATCACACATTAACTCAAGTACTAATTGTGTGGTTTCATTATGTCCCGTACCAAAAGACATTTTAGGGTCGATTTCAATTAGTATTCGATTTTTATATTTTTTAACTTCTTTTTTTAACCATGATGGAAAGACAATAATTTTATCTTTTATATGAATAGGTTTAATTGTTTTTTTCCAGTTGGCATTCCAATCTTGATTTTGAAAAACCTTCAGGATTAGAGATTTTTTATCGGCAAGTTTTTTTAAAAATAATATTCTTGTTAATAAATCTATTTTATTTTTTTCGTTTTCAGGAAAAAATAAAATTATCGATTTGTCGGTTTCCAAAATACTCTTAATTCCGGAGAGATATACAATCTCCAATATATTTTCATAATTTGAATCGGTAAATTCAATTTCCAATTCAAAATAATATTTATTCTTATTCATAAATCTTCCCCAATGCAGATTCTAAAGTATTTTTC
>JBAZEQ010000070.1:0-10335 GCA_041653855.1 Ignavibacteria bacterium
AATTATTTTCGCTGATCCGTATGACCGTCATGACGATAATCCAGACGGATTTACATGGTTTAATGCACAGCGTTTTTATTATATGTGGTACGATGCTCTGCTTTTTGGAACGACAATGAAAAGAATATATATCTCTGCTGAACCCTTAATAAAGTAATGCACGGATTAAATAACTTATAACGCAAGTTGTACATTGCAAAAAACTTTTTGAACAACGAAGGGTTTTAAACATTTACGCAAAAGAATTTTTAGTTAAAAAAAATCATTTTTCTCGTTTTGCTGAACCTGTCCGCAGTTAATCTATAAAAATAAACTCCGCTTGGATTTTCATAGAAAATAAACCCAACAGTATAGTAATCCGCTTTTCTTAATTCATTGCTTAATAATCGTACTATTTCCTTTCCTTTGTTTGTACAGTTTCGTAACCTACCGGACCAATTTTACTCACACTTTCTTTTTGACACAAAACAAAAAGCCCTCCGAAGTACATCGGAGGGCTTTTATTTGCACGCCCAGCGGGATTCGAACCCGCAAATCTTCACCGTGAAAGGGTGATGTCCTAACCGATTAGACGATGGGCGCATTTTAGAATCTGTAAGATAATAAATACCACAAAAAAATTCAAGACAGTTCTTCTTTCAATTATGAATTATGAATTTAAAATGTTGAATTCTAAATTTATTGTGCAGGAGTTAAAAAAAACTGGTAAAAGTTGAAAGTAAACAAGTATGAGGTATAAGGTATTCAGTATCAAGTAGAAAATATTAAATATTTCTAATTATAAATCACAAACAACTAATTGAAATTGTGCGATATATTATCATATAAACTAATTGAATTTTTGCTTAAATTACAAAAAAAATATTAAATATTGAGAAAATTTATCTCTATCGTTGGAGCACGACCGAATTTTATGAAAATGGCTCCAGTACATAAAGAACTATCGAAATTATCTAACAAAGTAATCCATAAAATAATTCACACAGGACAGCATTACGATAAAAAAATGTCAGATGTCTTTTTTAAAGAGCTGGAACTTCCAAAGCCAAATATTTATCTGGGAGTTGGTTCGAAATCCCACGCCGAACAGACCGCTCTGATTATGATTAAGCTTGAAAAAATATTACTAAAAGAAAAGCCGGATTTGGTTTTGGTATACGGTGATGTGAATTCCACTGTTGCCGCAGGGCTTGTTTGTGCAAAAATATACAGAGAAGACGGAACTCCAATTCCTCTCGCTCACATTGAATCAGGCTTAAGGAGCTTCGACAGGAAAATGCCCGAAGAAATAAATAGGATTTTGACAGATAATATTACTGATTATTTATTTGTAACGGAAAAAAGCGGATATGATAACCTTATTAAAAACGGCTTTGACAAAGACAAAATACATTTCGTCGGGAATACTATGATAGATTCGCTTTATTTCTATCTTAATAAATCCAGCGAATCAAAAATACTTGAAGAATTATGTATCTCTAAAAAATCATTTGCATTAGTTACTCTACACCGCCCTTCTAATGTTGATAATAAATTGAACCTCGAACGAATTTACAGGATTTTGAGTAACATAAACCATATCAATAGTTCAACTGAAATTGTTTTTCCTATACATCCAAGAACCTCTAAAATGATAGACAGGTATAAATTACGAAAATATTTCGATGAAATACAAAACCTTATAATTACTGAGCCATTTGGATACTTAAATTTTCTTGAACTTATTAAAAATGCAAAATATGTTCTGACAGACTCAGGTGGAATTCAAGAAGAAACTACATATCTTAAGGTCCCTTGTATAACATTGAGAGAAAACACGGAAAGACCTGTAACAATCACTGAAGGAACAAATATTTTATGCGGTTTGAGCGAAGAAAGTATATATAATGAGATTAAAAAAATTGAGTCTGGTAAAATAAAAAAGGGAAATATTCCAAAATACTGGGACGGGAAAGCAGCAGAAAGAATCGTAAACTCTTTAATGCAGAATTTTAAATAAAGAAACGTGGTTCTGCGGAGCTAATGCTGAATTGGATGAGTGGTGGTTAGTTGTCAGTAGATAGCTTTTAATGGAAAATTTGAAGATTTACGATTGTCTTTTCTTTCAATTAATTGTGAAAAAATTACAGATTAAATAATATTTTAAATTATTAACATAATTAAAAGAACAAGGAGAAATTTATGACCGAAAACAACAACGAAGTCATCAAAGGTTTGCCCGAAAATGCTTATAAGGAATTGAAAGACGGTGAAAAGTATATACCGATTATGTCTCCGGATAAAATTTACCCCGAGGTGAATTTCCGTTCTGTATTCTGGGGATTGCTTATGGCAATTATTTTTTCCGCTGCGGCAGCATACCTCGGACTAAAAATTGGTCAGGTATTCGAAGCGGCAATTCCTATTGCTATTATAGCTGTTGGTTTATCTTTTATTTCAAAAAGAAAAAATGCTCTTGGCGAGAATGTGATTATTCAGTCTATAGGAGCAAGTTCAGGTGTAATAGTGGCAGGTGCCATTTTTACTTTACCTGCTTTATACATTCTTAATCTTGAAGCGGAATTTTATCAGGTGTTTTTGTCGTCTTTGTTTGGTGGAATTCTCGGAATACTTTTCCTAATTCCATTTAGAAAATATTTTGTTGCCGAAATGCATGGAAAATATCCTTTTCCCGAAGCAACTGCTACTACAGAAGTTTTAGTTTCAGGTGAAAAAGGAGGGGATCAGGCAAAACTGTTGTTGGTTAGCGGACTTATAGGAGGTATATATGATTTTATAATCGCAACATTTGGGTTGTGGAGTGAAGTTTTTACAACAAGAGTAATAGGAATTGGTGAATTGCTTGCAGATAAAGCAAAAATTGTTTTCAGATTAAATGTTGGTTCTGCGGTTTTAGGTTTGGGTTATATTGTAGGTCTAAAATATGCTGCGATAATTTGTGCGGGTTCATTTGTTGGATGGTATGTTGTAATCCCTTTATTAAATAATTTTGCTCCCGGATTAACTGTTCCAGTAGGATCTAATATTACAAATTTACTTAGTGCAATGACCCCGGAAGAAATATTTAGAGCATATGTAAGACCGATTGGAATTGGTGGAATTGCTATGGCAGGAGTTATTGGAATTATTCGCTCATCAAAAATTATTAAAAGTGCTTTTAGCTTAGCAGTTAAAGAAATTTTTGGAAAGCATAAAAATATCGAAGGTGTATCGAGAACACAAAGAGATTTACCAATGGGTATTATCGCAGGTGGAATATTAGTAACTGCAATAATGATCTTTGTTTTCTTCGCATTTGGCGTAGTAAATGATATAGGATATGCATTAATAGGTCTTTTAATTGTTATGGTAATTGCATTCCTGTTTACAACAGTAGCGGCTAATGCAATTGCTATTGTAGGAACAAATCCGGTGTCGGGAATGACATTAATGACATTGATACTGACTTCGGTTGTTATGGTTGCGGTAGGTCTTTCCGGAACCGCAGGAATGATTTCCGCTTTGGTAATAGGTGGGGTTGTTTGTACAGCATTATCTATGGCAGGTGGATTTATAACCGATTTGAAAATCGGTTACTGGCTTGGTTCGTCACCATACAAACAGCAGACGTGGAAATTCCTCGGTACATTTGTATCTGCTATCACCGTAGGATTTGTTATAATTATTTTAAATAAAACTTACGGCTTCACTGGACCGAATGCAATGATTGCCCCGCAGGCAAATGCTATGGCGGCGGTAATTGGACCAATGATGTCTGGTCAACCGGCTCCGTGGATGCTATACCTGGCAGGAGCATTTTTGTCGTTAATACTTACTATGATTGGTGTTCCGGCACTTGCTTTTGCACTTGGAATGTTTATTCCTCTCGAACTCAATACACCAATACTTGCAGGAGGAATAATTGCGCATTTCGTATCTACAAGAAGCAAAGACGAAAAGATAAATAATGCAAGAAGAGAAAGAGGAACATTGATTGCATCAGGTTTCATAGCAGGTGGTGCGTTAATGGGTGTTATGAGTGCTGTATTAAGATATTTCAATATTAATTTCGTGAATGAAGAATGGTTTAATTCTCATCCGGCTGAAATTCTGGCACTTGTTATGTTTTTAGTAATTATAGGTTATATGATTTGGGATTCGATGAGAGCAAAAGTCAATGAGTAATGGATAATGATTAATGAATAATATTTTTAAAACCATCGGTTTTATACTGCCGATGGTTTTAAAATTTGTAAAACTAATACCAAAAAATTTGAAACTAATTTTTTTGTCATTATTTCTAATTATTTTTTCTGTAACGGTATTCTCACAGAATGGTTTGCATATTCCATTGGAATTTCAGAAAGCATTTGACAAAGGAACACGTTCGGTAGATGGAAATCCCGGGAATAATTACTGGCAAAACCATTCGAATTATAAAATAGAAGCAGACTTCAATACTTCTACTAGAACCTTAAACGGAAAAGAAAATATCACATATTATAATGAAAGTCCGAATTTTATTGATTATTTATTAATCAGATTATATCAGGATATAAATCGACCTGAAAATGCCAAAGACTGGAATTACAATAAAGAAAGTTTCTCTAATGGTGTAAAAATAAACCTAATAAAAGTTAATGGTGATTTAATTGATATTGAAAATCAAACCGAAAAATCCGGAACGAATTTAAAAATTAGATATTCTGTAAATTCCGGAACAAAGGTTGATGTCTATATCGAATGGTCTATCGAATTTCCGCTTGGCAGAAGCCCCAGAATGGGTAGGTATGATTCTACAACTTATATGATTGCGTATTGGTACCCTCAAATGGCAGTTTATGATGATATAGACGGCTGGGATTTAATCGATTATACGGGTCAGGTTGAATTTTATAATGACTTTTCTGATTTCGATGTTACTCTTTCTATAGATAATCCGGATTGCATCATTTGGGCAACAGGGGAATTGCAAAATCCTGAAGAAATATTTACTGACAAATATTTGAAAGTGATTAAGGTAAAAGAAGAAAATAAAGTTGTAAATTTCATTAATCAGGAAAATAAAAACGATAAAATTTTATTAGATAAAGAAAAAATCAAATGGCACTATAAAGCATATTATGTCCCTGATTTTGCTTTCAGTTTTAGTAACCATTATTTATGGGATTTTATGGATTTAAGGGTAGAACCTGACAGGACAGTAAGAATAAATAGTGCTTACAATCCCAAATCGGATGGCTTTAATAAAGTATGTGGAATTGCAAAAGACGCAATTAAATATTTTTCAGAAACTCTTCCGGGAATTCCATTTCCATATCCTTCGATGACTGTCTTCAACGGTTCGGGGGGAATGGAATTTCCTATGATGGTTAATGATACGAAAAATGATGATTTTTCATCCGATGTATATTTAACAAGTCATGAAATTTCTCATACATATTTTCCGTTTTTTATGGGTACGAACGAAAGAAAATTCGCATGGATGGATGAAGGATGGGCTGTTTATTTGCCGCAGGAATTTCAAACGAAATATTCGAATGATATCGATACAAGGGAACGAAATGTAAACCGCTATCTGGATTATTCAGGAACATTATTAGATGTTCCATTAATGGTTCAATCACATCAGTTACGTTCACCATCATATAGAATCGCAGCATATCAAAAAGCCGCTTGCACTTATGATATTCTAAAAGATATTCTTGGTGAAGAATTATTTAAAAAAACTTTGAAGGAATATATAAAAAGATGGAACGGTAAACATCCGACACCTTATGATTTCTTTAATACATTCAGTAATGTATCCGGTCAAAACCTCGATTGGTTTTTTAAACCATGGTATTTTGAATTTGGATATCCCGACTTAGCAATTTCAGATGCGAAAATTGAAAACGGGAAATTGAAAATTGTAATTGAAAAAATCGGGAATTACCCGGTTCCGATTTATATTAATATTAAAGCAGATAATGAAGACGATATAGAAATCTATGAATCGGTAAAAGTATGGAGTAATGGAGTTGTAAAAATAACTTTTGAAAAACAATTTGAAGGAAAAATAATCTCAGTTTCATTGGGGAATAAATATATTCCTGATTTTAATTTTAATAACAATACTTTTAATTTAAAATAATAGAAAAGGAACACTTATGAAAAAAACTATTTTAGATAGGTTTCTAAAATACATCAGCTACGATACACAATCCAGCGAAGCTTCGGAAACCTGTCCCAGTACCGAAAAACAATTTAATCTTGCAAACGTTGTTAAAGATGATTTGATAAAACTTGGTATGAAAGATGTTACACTTGATGATAATTGTTACTTGATGGGAACACTTCCTGCCAATATGGATAAAAAAATTCCAACTATAGGATTTCTTGCTCACTTTGATACTGCTCCGGATATGTCAGGTGCAAATATAAAACCTCAAATAATTGAGAAATACAAAGGCGGTGATATTGAATTAAAAGGAAATAAACTTATTCTATCCCCATCGGTTTTTCCCGAACTAAATGAGCATATAGGGCATACTCTAATTACAACAGATGGAACAACACTACTTGGTGCTGATGATAAAGCCGGGATAACGGAAATTATAACTGCAATAGAATATTTAGTCAAACATCCGGAAATTAAACACGGAACGATAAAAGTCGGTTTTACACCCGATGAAGAAATTGGAAGAGGCGTGGATAAATTTGATGTGGGAAAATTTAAAGCAGATTTTGCTTATACTATGGATGGAAGCAGTCTTGGAGAACTCGAATACGAAAACTTTAATGCGGCAGAAGCAAAATTGAAAATTAATGGTAGAAATGTGCATCCGGGATATGCAAAAGATAAAATGATAAATTCCATTCTTGTTGCAATGGAGTTAAACGCAGTGCTTCCTGTTAATCAGAGACCGGAATTCACTCAAGGGTATGATGGATTTTTTCATTTGATTAAAATGGATGGAACTGTCGAATCTTCCTCTATGAAATATATTATTAGGGACCACGACAGAACTAAATTCGAACAGAAAAAAGTTTTAATTCAAGATTGCGTTGATTTATTAAATAAAAGATATGGAGCAGGTGTAATCGAGCTTACATTAAAAGACCAGTATTTTAATATGAAAGAAAAAGTCGAGCCTGTTATTCATATTGTTGAGACAGCACAAAAGGCAATGGAAGAGCTTGGTATCGAACCAAAAGTAGTACCAATCAGAGGTGGCACGGATGGTGCAAGACTTTCCTATATGGGACTCCCGTGTCCGAATATTTTCGCAGGCGGTTTAAACTTCCACGGGAAATTCGAATATGTATCGCTCGATGTTATGGAAAAAGCAACAATGGTGATACTGAAGATAATAGAGTTGTATACAAAGAAATAAAATCATATAAATAAAATCCGGTTACGAAGCTCAAACTTTGTAACCGGATAAATTTTAAATAAAATATATTTACCTTCCAACATTATACAGACAATAAAGAAAACAATTATTTTAATACTACCATTTTCTTCTTTTCGAAAAAAGAATTTGTTTTTAACACATAAAAATAAATTCCGGATGATATATTTTTTGCATTAAACTCCGCATTATAAGTTCCGGCACTCAGGTTGCCACTAAATATTTCTTCGACTTCTTTTCCAAGTATATCATATACTTTCAAGGATATGTTATCTGTTTTAGGAATCGAGAATTTAATATTGGTAACCGGATTAAAAGGATTTGGATAATTCTGTGATAACGAATATTTATTTACTCTCGTTCCAATATTATTAATACCTATAGAACCTGTAACAGTACCGTTAGTAGCTTGTTGTATTATTGCATTAGTCAGCATTGTATCCGGATAATTTGATTTATATACAAAGAAAGCATACTTACAGTTACTTGGTACCCAACCGGTATCGAGAATTGTCGAAAAACTTTTTTCTATCCCCTGATTTTGCACCCAATTTCCGTTTATTAACGTATCCCCCCTTGCTTCATTTACCATATCCCTCAAAACCCAGTTGTGAACATAATTATTACCCGCACCGGATTGTTTGTAAATTAAATTATCTTCTGTAATTACCAAATTAAGATAATAAATCCCTGTAAGATTTTGTTCCGCTGTAATTCTAACTGAAATATTAAATTGTCTTGTGGTAGGATTATAGTTTTTTGAATATACCACAATATCCAACGGAGATATTGGATAATTATTATATCTATATTTAACGGTATCGAATGTGTAATTCCATGGAACTGCAATTAGTGTTGACCTATCTATCCAGAAGCCGGGTGTTGGGAAATTAACACATAAAAGGTCTCTTATTTCATGACCGTGAAAATTTGTAAACGGGTCATTTGGGTGAGGAATTACTTCATTTGCGTGAATAGATATAATAACAGATTGAGGATACATAGGTAAAATCGAATCTACAATAATTTTATGTGCATTTGGACAAACAATACAGTCACATGAAGTTCCAAGTTCGACTAAAACCCTTCTTGGAGAAGAATAGATATTACTAATTAGAACCAGCAAGATTAAAACTATAAATATTTTTTTCATAACAATTTTTTATAATTTTAAAAAATATACCATATAAAAAAGTAATTACAAGTTTTATGGTATAGTTAGAATATATTTTGTCTCAAATTTGAATTTTAAAACCAGCCTTGAAAAAATATCATTATATCTCTACTTTTACTCCAATTCCTTTTGCAACTGCCTTCTCATATACAATTTTCGCAGTCGCAACATCCTGAATGGCAAGACCATTTGATTTAAACAGAGTAATCGTTTCTTTGTTAGTTCTACCTTTTTTCTTATCTGTAATTATTTCACCAAGCTCTGCATAAAAATGAGATTCTTTTATAGCTCCTTCGCTAACGGGAATCATAATGTCTCCTGCTTCGCTAAAGCACGCTTCACGTGAATCGCCAACAAATAATGAGCGTTTAATAATTTCAGTATCGAGTTCACGCATAGTAGGTGCATGACTTCCGATGCCGTTTATATGCGTTCCGTCTTTAACAAGCTTCCCGTCGAAAAGAGGGATTACTGAAGAAGATGCAGTACAAATAATATCTGCCTGTAAAATATCTTCGGGTGATTTTGCTTTTACAATTCCAATATTTAATTTCGGACTCATTTCGGAAATGAATTTTGTCATAGCATCTTCGGAAACATCATATACAATTGCTTTACTAATATCTCTTGCAGTAGCAACTGCCCATAACTGCATTTTTGCTTGTACGCCAGCACCAAAAATTCCCGCAACCTGATTTTTATCTTCCCGTGCAAGATATTTTGTTGCAACACCGCTTGCGGCTCCGGTTCTTACCGCTGTTAGATATCCGCCATCCATAATACAAATTACATCACCGGTATTAATATCCTGTAATAAAACTTTCCCTATTGTAGTCGGCATATTATGCTTTGTCGGATTATCTTTGTATACCGTTACGACTTTGCAAGCAAGTGCACCCATTTCTTTTAAGTAAGCCGGCATATAAAGAGAAACTCCATCCGGTGGTTTTATTCCTGTTCTTAGTGGTAAAACAGCTGTTCCGTTCGCAAGCTCTGCAAATGCTTTTTCTACAACATCCATACAATCTGACATCTGAAGCACGGATATTACATCATTTCTATTTAAAATAAGTGTCATTATAATTAATTCCTATATAATATTAAAAATTAATACTTAATAGTTCAAAATGTTTTGCTTTTAATTGAACATTGTACTTTGAACATTTGCTAATAGTTCAAAATGTTTTGCTTTTAATTGAACATTGTACATTGAACATTTGTTAATTGAGTGTAGTGTCTTCCCATAATTCAATGTAATTTCCTTCAGGGTCAGTAATCCATGCAAATTTTCCTTCCGGGTATACTTCTATTCCTTTCACTTCCACATTTAGTGCCGTTAAATAACTGGTAACTAATTCCAAATCTTTAACCCTATAATTTATACAAAAAGTCTTTTCATAAAGATAAGGTCTGTTTTTATTTTCCAGTATAGACCATACTATATAAGCTTTCTTACCGGAGGGAATTTCATTATAGTAAAAGCTCTTATAACAAAAATTTGTATCTCCTCCGTGAGATTCAAATTCTATCCCAAGATGTTTTTTATACCATTCGGCAAGTGTTTTAGGGTCATTTGAATAAATAAATGTACCTCCAATGTGAGTAACGAAATCTTTTGGCTGCATTTTTTTCTAATTTTAAATTTTAAATGTAAATTTAAACCTGTTAATTTATAAATATTAAAAATACTATTTAATTATATAATACCAAAATGCTAAAGTGAAGAACGATAAGGGAATACCTATCCCTACCATCAGATTAGCAAGTTTTGGATTGAGATTAAAACTC
>JBAZEQ010000071.1:0-10320 GCA_041653855.1 Ignavibacteria bacterium
AAGTTCGGGGAGAAAGTAGCACCTCCATCTGTAGAAACTGCTCCGTATATTTCGGTTAAAATATTCGATGCATCATTTCTTGAATCGTACCAGTAGACCCATACTCTACCGTCGTCATCCACAGAAACGTCCGGCATCCATTGGTCATTATACGTGGCATCATCATTGACTAAAACGGAGTAATCAAATGATACACCCCCGTTTGTCGTTCTTGCACAATATACGCTTGCAATATCCGGTCCGGGAGGATAATCGGCATATGATATATAAGTATATCCTTTATAAGGTCCATTAGATAAATCTGTTGCTGCCTGCGGATGTCCGTTTGTCCTGATATTATTTTTAACACAATATCTGCCTGTTGTTGCATTAATTGTTCCCGGTTCTATATAACCAGCCGCTGAAATAGTAGAACCGAATGTTACACCACCATCGGTAGACACTCTACAAACTGCACCACTTGATGTTGTAATAAACACATAAACTTTTCCTGTCCAATCAACTACAATATTCGGACCGGGATTTGTAGAAACCGTTGCCGCAAGAATATTTGCTGCTGACCAGGTTGCTCCATTATTGGTGCTTCTATGAAAATCTACCCTTTGATTGCTTGTGGCAGCATTAAAATATGACATATAAACATTGTTTTTATAAGTACCGTTTGTCTGGTCACAGGCAATCCATTCTTTATCGGCAGATGTATTTGTAGCCATCTGAACGGCTGAATTCCAGCTTTGCCCGCCGTTTGTAGATTTCTGAATTCTGACACCTGTGCTAACTAAATAGGAAAGGTATAAATTACCGACGGCATCTCCTGCAAATACCGGGTCTCCGTAACTTGTCGGAACGCTCGAATAGCTCCAGCTAATACCACCATTTGTCGTGTAGTATACATAGTTTGCTCCCGTAATAACCCTGTTGTCGGTTACAACGAAGTTTAACGGATTTGACCTATTAACTATAACATCCGTTTCCATAAATCCTGCAGATGTAGATATTGTGTAATTATCAAAGGCACCGACCGATACTACTCCATCTACATTATCTAATCCATACGGCTGTGGTGTATATGCGTATGGCAGAATAAATCTTGTTGTGGGAAAATCTTTAATTTGCGCATTTACATTTAATGTAAAAAGGATAATTAAAGAAGATAGAAGAGAAAAAGTTTTTTTCATATTTGTAGTTTGTGAATTAAAAAAATATAGCCCATTCAAATTTCAGAATGAGCTATATTTTGAATCTAAAAATTTTATAAATTATGAAACACTATTTAATTAATGTAAGTCTCTTTGTTGACGTATAATTACCTGCATTCAAAGTATAATAATATACACCTGACGATAATTTCGAGAAATCAACATTATACGAATAATCCTTTGCTGATTGCTGTTCGTTAACAACTGCCATTACTTCATTACCTAATATATCATATACTTTTAAAGTAACAAATGATGCTTTTGGAATCGAGTAATTTATAGTTGTTGTCGGGTTGAATGGGTTCGGATAATTTTGCTGTAATTTATAATCAACCGGAATTGTCGACTGAGGGTCGTTTACTCCTGTTAAAGGTTCAACCAACTTGCATACACTTCCATCTCCGCATGCCGCATAAACATAAACGGAGTTGCCCGAAACAATTAATTCTATATGTGTACAATTAAACACACCTGAAGGCCATGTTAAACTTGTCCACGTAGCACCATTATTAGTACTCTTAAAACTTTGAGCCGCAGTAGATGAGGATACTACTATATAAACAGTATTTGTATTAGGAACAAATTTTGCTTGCATAGATGATGCTGTAATTGTACATGGAATTGCTTGGGAAAACCAGGAAACACCGCCATTTGTAGTTCTGGCACAGGTAGTACTTGTATTTGAGCTTCCTCCAATACCATTCAATTTATCGGTATTGAATGCTACTGTTGATGGAAACGCAATATTCGATGCATAAGGTGCACCTGTTAATGGAGCATTATACCATGTCGCTCCACCGTTCGATGTTATAACCGATTTTGGATTGTTTGTCGTAGAAGACATATATGCCGCTCCAAAACCGTAAAACAGTGAATCGATAATGAATAAGGAATTCTGTCCCGAAGACCAGCTTGAACCAACTGAAGGAGGACTTTGCAATATCCAGTTGGCACCGTTGTTATTTGTTTTTTGTATCCAATAAGCACCCGAACCGCCTGTTGGAGGGTCACTTTCCATAATTCCAAAATTTGTTTGGGTTCTGGAAAATATAATACCATTTATAAAGCCTGCAGTACCACCTGTTGTAAGAATGTTTGTCCACGATGTACCGCCATCCGTAGTTTTCCATATCTTTGCATTACCTCCTGCACCGCCTGAAGCTCCGCCATCACCTACGTATATCGTATTTGCGTCTACTGCCCAGATACAATATAACTCTAATGTAATACCGGACACACCCACTGTGGTAAATGCTTGTCCTCCATTAGTAGATTTAAATATAGCCGGAACACCGGAAGGTCCACCACCAATAAATACTAAACTTGGGTCAACAACCGAAATGCTCGGATTAGTACCTGCTCCTGTTACGCCACCGACAAAACTCCATTGAGCAAAAGAGTAGGAAGCAAAGAATACAAGAAATATAATTGAAAAAAGTTTGAATTTATTCATATTTTTTCCTTTCTGCATTTTTGATGCATTTTTAAAAGTGAATTTGATAATTAAAAACTATATATTTATGTAATTTAATTAATGTTTGTTATATTTGCAATAACAAATTTGTAAAGGTAATATTTGTGAAAATTTCAAAAAATATTTCTTGAATTATTATATATTATAAATTCTTGTTAATAGTGCTTTTATAGCCCATAACAATACCTTTCTTTTATTTACAAACAAGTAAGATAAAGCAATAATAATTTAATCGATTTTTAAGTTTTCATATCGGATTGTTAATGTTTTTATAATTTGTTATATTAATTGTTTATATTTAAAAATTAAGTATTTACAATATGTCTATAACAATAGGAAACAAAGCTCCTGACTTTATATTAAAATCAAAGAATCAAACTGGTGAAATCAAAGATATTTCACTACAGGGCTTCAAAGGAAAAAATTTAGTTATTCTTTTTTATCCTCTTTCTTTCACAGGTGTATGTACAAGCGAAATGTGCAGTGTGTCCGAAGGATTTGAATTTTATTCGAAATTAAACGCAGAAGTGATTGGTATTAGCGTTGATTCGGTCTTCACTCAGGAATCCTGGGCAAAACAAAACAACATAACAATCCCTCTATTAAGTGATTTTAATAAAGATGTAAGTACAAAGTACGGAACTCTTTATCCTGATGGTGGTTTTGTACTGGGAATGAATGGAGTTTCTAAAAGAGCTGCATTCATCGTTGATAAAGAAGGTATTATCCGTTATGCTGAAATTTTAGAAGACGCAGGACAATTACCAAATTTTGAGAAGATAAAAGATGCGCTTAAGTCTTTATAAAAACAGATGTTAGTATTAAAAGAGTACGAAAAATCCTGCTTCAATAAGAATAGCATTGTTACGGTTGGAACATTTGATGGTATCCATCTTGGACATAAAAAAATTATTTCGGATTTAATTGGCATTAAAAATGGAAAGAATCTAAGGAGTGTTATTGTAACTTTTGACCCTCACCCTCAGTTTATTCTCAGGAATAAACACAAAGAAATAAAGCTGCTCTCTACTATTGAGGAAAAACTAAGGGAATTTGAGAATCTTGGAATAGATTTAATATATATTATTAATTTTACGAAAGAGTTTGCTGACATTAGTGCTGAAGATTTTTATAGGAATTATTTGATTGAAAAAATCGGGTTGACAGATATAGTTTTTGGATATGACCATAACTTTGGTAGGAATAGGGAAGGAAATTACGAGACACTAAAAGATTTCTCGAAGAAATATGGAATCGATGTTCATAAAGTAGATGAGTTTAAAATCAACGGTGACAGAGTCAACAGTACTACCATCAGAAATCTATTGATAAATGGTGATGTTGAAAAAGCTTCGTTTTTGCTTGGTAACAATTATAATTTTTCGGGAAAAGTTATTTATGGAGACAAGCGGGGAAGTACGATTGGATTTCCTACTGCAAACATTCAACAACTTTCGGAATATAAGTTAATACCGAAAAATGGTGTGTATTTTGTGTCTGTAGAAGTTAAAGGTAAAAGATATTTCGGGATGATGAATATTGGCAACAGACCGACCATTGCAGAAAACAAGGAAATATTTATGGAAGTGAATTTATTCGATTTCGACAAAAATATTTACGGTGAAACCATCAGAGTTGATTTCATAAAGTTCTTAAGAGATGAAAAAAAGTTTTCATCACTTGATGAACTTGTTTTACAGTTGAATAAAGACAAAGAAATTTGTAAAAAATTTATATAATAAAAAATTTAACATTTAATAATTTAAAAGTAAAAAATGGCAATAACGAAAGAACAAAAACTCGAAATTACCAAAAAATTTGGTAAAACAGAAAAAGATTCAGGCAGACCTGAAGTCCAGGTTGCAATTCTTACAAACAGAATTAACGAATTATCAGCCGGACATTTTGGAACACACAAAAAAGATAACCATTCAAGAACGGGATTACTAAAAATGGTTGGTAAAAGAAGAAGGCTTCTTAAATATCTCGAGAAAAAAGATATTACAAGATATAGACAGATTGTAAAAGACCTCGACCTGAGAAAATAATCTGTTCTGTTTTTCGAACAAGAATGAGTATAATTATGTTTTAAGGAATAACAAAATTCTCTACACATAATTAAATTCTTATAAATTTTATAAGAATAAAGTTTTATAAAATAAAAACAAAATAATGATTCATAGAAAGAGTATAGTTATTGGCGGAAAGACAATAACGCTCGAAACCGGACGCGTTGCGAAACAAGCAAATGGAGCCGTATTAATATTAGAAAACGACAATGTGGTTTTATGTACCGTAGTAGCTAAAGACGAGCCTAATCCGGGGCAGGATTTTTTCCCGCTTTCGGTTGACTACAGAGAAAAATCTGCGTCGGCAGGAAAAATTCCGGGTGGCTTTTTTAAGCGAGAAGGAAGACCGACAGAAAAAGAAATCTTATCTGCAAGATTAATCGACAGACCGATAAGACCAATGTTTCCCGAAGGATACTTCTGCGAGACACAAATTAATTGCAACGTGTATTCATCCGACGGAGAATCCGATACGGACGTACTTGCGGCAACGGGTGCTTCTGTTGCTTTGCTGATTTCAGATATACCGTTCGATATTCCTATATCGGAAGTAAGAGTTACAAGATTAGAAGGAGAATTAATAGTTAACCCGACTTTCGAGCAAATCGAAAAAGGTGACTACGATATCACTGTTGCCGGAACAGTCGATTCAATCGCTATGGTGGAAGGTGAAGCAAAAGAGATATCGGAAACAGATTTACTCGAAGGAGTTAAATTTGCTCACACTCATATAATAGAACTCTGTAACTTCCAGCTGGAATTTGCAAAAGAGGTCGCAAAGGCAAAAAGAGCCCTTACCCCTGCTGAAGATATTTCCGAAATGACCGCCGATGTAAAAAATTTATTCTCCGATGGAATTCACAAGCTCGATAGAACTATACTGACGAAAGAAGAAAGACATATTAAGCATAAAGAACTGCACGATTCGGTACTTACTGCACTTGCAGAGAAATATCCCGAGATGGAACAGAAACTGAACGAAGTTATGCACGACATTCAGGCGGCGGATATGAGAAAAATGATTCTCGAAGAAGGCAGAAGATTAGACGGAAGAAACAGTAAAGAAATCAGACCAATAACCTGTGAAGTTTCTGTATTGCCAAGAACACACGGCTCAGCACTATTTACAAGAGGCGAGACACAAAGTTTAACTACAATGACTCTCGGCACAAAGCAAGATGCACAATTGGTCGAAGGATTGCTGAAAGAAGATTCTTACAAAAGATTTATTCTGCATTACAACTTCCCATCGTTTAGTACGGGTGAAGTCGGCGGAAGACCGGGACCCGGAAGAAGAGAAATAGGACACGGAAACCTCGCTGAAAGGTCTTTAAAGAAAATGCTTCCCGATATAAACGATTTTCCTTATACCATAAGAATCGTTTCGGATATACTTGAATCAAACGGCTCCTCTTCAATGGCAACTGTCTGTGCCGGAACGCTTTCCCTGATGGATGGCGGTGTACAAATTAAAAAACCCGTAGCAGGAATTGCAATGGGACTTATTAAAGAAGAAGAAAAAGTAGTTATACTTAGTGATATACTTGGAACAGAAGACCATTTTGGGGATATGGATTTTAAAGTAGCAGGAACAACCGATGGTATTACCGCAATTCAGATGGATATTAAAATCCGCGGTATCTCTTTCGAAATAATGGAAAAAGCACTTTCACAAGCAAAAGACGGAAGACTTCATATTCTCGGAATTATGACTGAAACACTTTCTGCACCGCGTGAATCGATTTCACCCTTCGCTCCGCACTTATATACTATTATGGTACCTGTGGACATGATTGGAACGGTTATCGGACCGGGCGGAAAAATGATTAGACATATTATCTCCGAAAGTAAATCCGAAATAGATATAGATGATGAAGGCAAAGTAACCATAGCCGCAGTGAGCAAAGATAGTGCCGCAATTGCAAGGAATATGATTATGCGATTGACCGAAGTTCCCGAAGTCGGAAAGATATATGACGGCACAGTAAAATCAATTAAAGATTTCGGTGCATTCGTGGAAATACTTCCCGGTAAAGAAGGGCTTCTTCACATTTCGGAAATTGATAACAAACGTGTTGCTAAGGTAGGCGATGTTTTAAAAGTCGGCGAAGTGATACAGGTAAAACTTCTCGGTATAGATGAAATGGGTAAATTCAAATTAAGCAGAAAAGTTTTACTTAAACCGGAAAAATCCGATAAACCGGAACATCACGAAACAAGAAAACCTTATAAACCAAAAGAATAAGAATTTAAAACTACAAAAGCCTTCAGGGCTTTTGTAGTTTTTTCGTTAACATAGAAAAAGGAAGTTTATGAGATACGAAATAGACAAACAAAAAGATAAAACAATCTTTAAACTGAAAGAAAAAAATCTCGGAGTTGATATTTCGTCCGACCTTAAAACCGAATTAATTTTTCTTCAAAAGGAAATCAGTAATCAATTCATAATTGACCTTGGAGATGTATCCCGGTGCGATAGTTCAGGACTTTCCTGTCTGCTTCTTTCAGAAAGAATTGAAAGAGAAAAAGGTGTAAAAATTATTCTGCAAAATCTGAATAAAAGCGTAATAGATTTACTTAAGCTTGCCCGGCTTGATAGAGTGTTCGATATCGATAAAAAATAATTTAATGTTTCCTTGTCGAAGACCCGCCGTGGCGGGCGTTAAAAGCTCTTAATATTTTTAATTAAGTTTCAAATGCAATCTTACATAAAAATTTGCAAACTATCCGACCTTGAAGAATTCAAAGGGAAAAAATTTCAACTCGACAACGAAACGGAAATAGCCGTATTCAAAATTAAAGATAAAATCTATGCGGTAGATAACGTCTGCCCGCACAACCACACTCCAAAAATGCATGACGGATACATTCAAAACAATTGTGTAATATGCCCTGTACATTTTTATGAATTTAATTTACTCTCGGGTGATTCAAAAAGTTTTGAGGGCGGGAATTTAAGAATCTTCGAAACAAAAATTGAAGACGATTATCTCTATGTAAAACCTCAAGAAACAAATAAATTCAATTTCGATTTCTAATTTCATTCCCTTTTATTATTTTCTTTAAAAAGTTTTTTCTCTGTGCCTTTGTGGCAAAAATATTTTATGGATATAAATATAATTACATCACGAATAAAAGAAATTTGTAAAAGCTATGGTTTTTTCAAAATCGGGATTTCAAAAGCAGAACCGCTTGCAAAAGAATCCGAATACCTTAAACAATGGCTCGCTCAAGGCAGAAATGCAGATATGGACTGGCTTTTACAAAGCTCAGAAAAACGCATCGACCCTGCTTTAGTTCTGCCTGATGTAAAATCAATTATATCGCTTGCGTATTTATATAATACTCCATTCACCCATTCCGATTCACCCGACATTCCGAAAATCTCCCGCTATGCCTGGGGGAACGGAGATTATCATAAAGTTATAAAGAAAAAATTAAAAGAGATTTGTAAAAGTATAGAATTATTTTTGGCAGGAACAGATGTAAAAATGCTATACTACGTAGACGATGCTCCGATGATGGAAAAACGTTGGGCAGTAAAATCGGGACTCGGCTGGCAGGGGAAAAATACGGTTGTAATCAATCCTGAATACGGAAGTTTTTTCTTTATCGCTGAAATATTAATTAATGTTGAGCTTGAAGCCGACGAGCCAATCGAAGATTTATGCCGTAAGTGCAAGCTGTGTATGAAATCCTGTCCGACGGGTGCACTCTACGAAGAATATAAACTCGATGCAAACCTTTGCATAGCATATCACACAATCGAAAACAGCAAAGAAATTCCCGATAATATAAATTTAAATAACTGGATTTTCGGATGCGACATTTGTCAGGACGTATGTCCGTATAATAAAAAGAAATTTTTTACAATAGACAAATCGTTTCACCCGAAAGAAAATATTTTCAACAAAACCCGCGAAGAGTTATTAAAAATAACCGAAGAAGAATTCAACACCGAATTCACCGGAACACCCATCAAAAGAGGAAAGTACGAGAGATGGAGAAGGAATCTGGAGAAGTAATTTCCGCCCCTAAGGTCGAAGATCCACACCGGCAGGGTGGAATATTTATAGCAACGAATTCGCCCAATAAATACGACTCCAGCGGTCGCAGACTCGCCGTGGCGAGAGTCGAATATTAATACAAAATACTCTTTCATTCATATAATTACATTCCGCTCCTCTGGAGCGGGAAAACTGTGGGTAATATATTATGCTATAAATAGGTTGCTCCCGCCACGGCGGGTCTGCGACCTACGGAGCAAAGAGCAATACCTGTTTTTTTTCAGTAGCCACGACTTTTAAGTCGTGGGAAGAGATTTCCCCTTAAAGGGCTTTAGCCGATAATTTCAGGTTATGGACTAAAGTCCAAAATAGGCGGATTCTTTTCCACGAGCTTAAGCTCGTGGCTACTGAGCAAATGAAAAAATAATGTCTGCTCTATCAGTGATAATCCATAACATCGACGTTTATCTGTGGTTAAAACTCCTTAAAAAAAATCGTTCCTGCACCTAACGCACAGGAACGATAATATTTAAATGGCGTTGCTACGCCGGAGCGTAGCAACGAGAGAATGTATTATTTATTTATTATTTCTTTTTATTCGTTGCAAATATTTCGCCGAATTTATGTTCCACTGCTGACCTTGCCGATGCAAGACGTGCGATAGGAACTCTAAACGGTGAACAACTTACATAGTTCAATCCTAGCATATGGCAGAATTCAATCGAATTCGGCTCACCACCGTGCTCGCCGCAAATTCCGACTTTCAATTCGGGTCTTACTCTTCTGCCTCTTTCAACACCGACTGTCATTAATCTTCCAACGCCAGCCCTATCTATAACCTGGAACGGGTCAACCGGTAATAATTTCTTCTTCAAATATTCAGGTAAGAAAGAACCGATATCATCTCTGGAAAATCCGAATGTCATCTGTGTCATATCGTTCGTACCGAATGAGAAGAACTGTGCATACTCTGCAATTTTATCCGCAGTGATAGCCGCTCTTGGAATTTCTATCATAGTTCCGACTAAGTGATTAATCTTTTTCAATCCGAATTTTTCGAGAACTTCTTTATAAACTTTCTTAACTATTTCATATTGATTTTTAAGTTCAAGTTCTATACCTACTACCGGAATCATAATTTCCGGGAAAGGTTTCTTTCCTTCCGCAAGAAGTTCGGCAGTAGCTTCAAGTATTGCCCTAACCTGCATTTCCGTAATTTCGGGATAGGTGATTCCAAGCCTTACACCGCGGTGTCCGAGCATCGGGTTATTTTCGTGAAGTTTATCTGCACGTGCATTAAAATCATCAAATGATATTCCAAGACTTTCCGCAAGTTTTTCTCTCTGCTCCGGATTTTCGGGAACGAATTCGTGTAACGGCGGGTCGAGTGTCCTGATTGTTACAGGGAATCCGTCCATTGCAAGAAGAGTTCCTTTTATATCTTCTTTTACAAACGGGAAAATATCATTTAATGCATTTCTTCTTTCGGCTTCCGTATCTGACATAAACATTTTTCTGAGTAAAAATAATGCTTGGTCACCGCCCTCTCCGTAAAACATATGCTCTGTTCT